>NZ_AHMN02000009.1:0-10000 GCF_000243695.2 Leptospira kirschneri serovar Cynopteri str. 3522 CT
CAAAACTCGAACATCCAAAGGATTTTGGATCGCTTTTGTTAAATCCCTATAAGTTCCTGGTTCTTCTGCTTGCACAAAAGTAAAGGAACAAAAAAGAAACAAAGAAAAGAGGAATACTTTTTGTAAATCAGTTTGTGTTGAATTCATTGTTCGTTTTTCAGAATTAGTTGCTTTTAATCAGAGTTAGTTTTAGTTCGCTTTTATAGAAGTTGAATCTACGTTCGTCAATTAAAATCAATCTCAAAAGAAATTGAATTCTCTTCGATTTAAAGAGTCAAAAGTATTTCAGTTTAAATCAGAACGTTCTATCCTTTGAAAAAGAAATATTATTCAAAGTAAATTTGGCATTTTGGAAGTAGTTTTCGAATCCTTTCTTTTTCTTCGGATGAGAGTTGATTATCTATTAAATACAACTCTTGCAAATTCTGTAGTTGTCCGATTCCCTCTGGAAGAGTTGTAAGTTGGTTAGTATTCAATTCCAACACTTGTAAGTTCTTCAGCTGTCCAATTTCCTTAGGAAGAGTAGTGAGTTGGTTAGAACCCAAATCCAAAACTTGCAAGTTCTTCAATTGCTCGATTTCCTTAGGAAAAGTTGTAAGTTGGTTATAACTCAAATCCAACGATTTCAAATTCTGTAGTTGTTCAATGTCTTTAGAAAGAGTAGTGAGTCGGTTAGAACGCAAATACAACGTTTGCAAGTTCTTTAATTGTCCGATTTCGTTAGGAAGAATTGTGAGTTGGTTAGAACCCAAATACAAATCTTGCAAATTCTGTAGTTGTCCAATTTCGTTAGGAAGAGTTGTGAGTCGGTTAGTACTCAAAGACAAATCTTGCAACTTTTGTAGTTGTCCAATTTCGGTAGGAAGAGTCGTAAGTTGGTTATCTCTCAAATACAGTTCTTGCAAATTCTGTAGTTGCCTAATTTCTTTAGGAAGAGTCTTGAGTTGGTTATAACTCAAATACAACCGTTGTAAATCCTTCAATTGTTCGATTTCATTAGGAAGAGTCTCGAGTTGGTTATGAATCAACTCCAACACTCGCAAATTCTGTAATTGCCCAATTTCCTTAGGAAGTGTTTTAAGTTGGTTATAACTCAAATACAACCGTTGTAAATTTTTCAATTGTTCGATTTCATTAGGAAGAGTCTTGAGTTTTTGTTGACTCAAATCCAAAACTCGAACATCCAAAGGATTTTGGATCGCTTCTGTTAAATCCATGTAAGTTTTTGGTTCTTCTGCTTGCACAAAAGTAAAGGAACAAAAAAGAAACAAAGAAAAGAGGAATACTTTTCGTAAATCAGTTTGTGTTGAATTCATCGTTCGTTTTTCCGAATTAGTTGCTTTTAATCAGAGTTAGTTTTAGTTCGCTTTTATAGAAGTTGAATCTATGTTCGTCATTTAAAATCTTAAAGAGAATCTAACTCTCTTTGATTTAAATCAGGACGTTCTATCCTATGAAAAAGAAATATTATTCAAAGTAAATTTGGCACTTCGGAAGAAGTTTTCGAATCCTTTCTTTTTCTTCGGATGAGAATTGATTATCTATTAAATACAACTCTTGCAAGTTCTGTAGTTGTCCAATTTCTTTTGGAATAGTTGTAAGTTGGTTATGCCTCAAAAGTAACTCTCGCAAGTTCTTCAATTGCCCTATTTCCTTAGAAAGAGTTGTGAGTTGGTTAGCATCTAAATTCAACTGTTGTAAATTTTTCAGTTGTCCAATTTCATTTGGAAGAATTGTGAGTCGATTATTATTCAAATTCAACTGTTGTAAATTCTTTAGTTGCCCGATTTCTTTAGGAAGAGTTGTAAGTTGGTTATCTCTCAAATACAACTCTTGCAAATTTTGTAGTTGTCCGATTTCTTTAGGAAGAGTCGTGAGTTGATTATTAAACAAATACAACGCTCGCAAATTTTGTAATTGTCCAATTTCTTTAGGAAGTGTTGTAAGGTGGTTATAATCCAGAATCAACCATTGTAAATTTTGTAGTTGCTTGATTTCTTTAGGAAGGTTTTTGAGTTGATTATAGGTTAAATTCAAACTTTGCAAATTCTTTAGTTGTCCGATTACTTTTGGAAAAGCTCCGAGTGGATTTTCATCCAAATTCAAATCATACAAATTCTTTAATTGTCCAATTTCTTTTGGAAGAGTTGTGAGTTTTTGACCATTCAAATCCAAAACTCGAACATCCAAAGGATTTTGAATCGCTTCTGTTAAATCCAAGTAAGTTTTTGGTTCTACTTTTTCCGTTTGAGTCTCGCAAGAAAGATAAATGAGAAACAGAAAGTAAATTGTTATTTTTTGTAAGTGAATCAACGTTATGCGGAAGTTCATAAAGGTTATCCGGACTGAAATTTATTTAAATTGAAAGATAAGTTTCTAAATAAAAATAAAAAGTCATTCAATTTAAACGTTCTTTTATAAATTTCTGTTTGTTTAAAGTTAAAATTGATTCCGGATTTTCTTTTTTAATAAGATTGAATTTTAAATTCTAATAATCTTTTTCTAATTCTTTTTGAATTTCAAAGAGAACAAAAATTCATTGACTAAAGTAAATGGCGTATTACATCTGTGATACAAGAGGTGTTTTTATGATTAGCCTTCGATTACCGCCGGAATTGGAAAAGAAATTATCGGAAGTCGCCAAATTTGAAAATAAAAGCAAATCGGAAATAATTAAAGAGTCTTTAATCTATTATATTGATAACTTTGCTCAAAAACCATCAGCCTATGAATTAGGTAAAAAATATTTTGGCCAATATAAAAGTGGGATTTCGGATAAATCGATAAATCATCAAACGTATATTAAAGACGCACTATTGAAAAAACAAAAAGCCAAATGATAAAAGTAATTATCGATACCGGTCCAATTGTAGCTTTTTTCGATGAGTCTGATATTTACTGTAGTGAAATAAGATCCTTTCTTAAAAATTTTAAAGGACGATTGGTTACGACTTTAGCAGTTGTAACAGAAGTTTCATATTTGTTATCTGACAATAAAAAAGTTCAGAGTTCATTTATCGAATGGGTGAAAGACGGAGCAATTATAATTTTAAACCAAGATAATGAACATTTTCCGTTGATCCATCATCACATGGAAAAATATTCGGATCGACCGATGGATTTTGCAGATGCTTCTCTTATTAGTCTTTCTGAAATTTATGGAATCAAAGATATTTTAACTTTAGATAGTGATTTTCTTTTTTACAAAACTAAAAAAGGAAAAGCTCTAAATATTATTAATCCTAAAATGATTAAGGCTTAAAATAAAGTACGATCGTATAACTTCGTCTCGTCACTTCATTCGAGATCGCTAATGTACCCCTCATTACGAACTAAAGCCACCTAATGAGACCAAAGATACATTCTCGGAAGTTGTCTGTTGCATTATTTGAAAATATACTATTTAAATATAAGGAGTAAAATTGAAACTGCTCCTTAAAAATCGATATTAAAGGATTTTATGCTCTTTCAGCGTTTTTTCGGTTAGCCCTGTAATCTCTAAAACTGTTTTTAGATCCATTCCTTTCCCAAGCATCTTACCGGCGGTTTTCAGTTTCTCTTGCTCAATTCCCTTTTCAATTCCTTTCTCAATTCCCTTTTCGATTCCTTGTTCAATTCCTTTCTCAATTCCCTTTTCGATTCCTTGCTTCACACCTTCTGAAATCAGTTTTTCCGCAGTAGTCACTGTCAACTCCTCATATTTTTCTAGTTTCGATCTTTGAAAAATTACTTTGAACTCCGAAGGTTTCAAATCTCGGACCCAATAGATATACAATAACAATTTCCGTAAGATTGCAACCCTTTTCGATTCTTCCTCAATTTCCAAGAGTAGAGAAAATAAACCTGGTAAGTGAGATATAAACTCCAAATCTCCTTCCCTTATTCTTTGCACCACACCTAAAGTAACTTGAAAGGTTATACTTTCTAACTTCTCTTTCAATTCTACTTTTTTCAGATCGAATAAGTCTATTTTAAAATCGGGGATAAAGTCTTTTAGAATTCCCGTTTCTTGACTTGTTAGGACGAATTGATCCAAAAATCGATTCCCCAATTTCCATTCTTTTTCCCCGTGATAAAATACGAATGGAATTACTACGGAAAGTTTTTCTCCGTTTCTTTGTTGGTTTCGATAGATTTCGGTCATGTATCCGAGTAATTGGATATAGATCGTGTTTTCTAAATAACTTTTGTGTTCGAAGAGTAAATATACATTAGATTTATTACCAGATCTGAGTGGAATTTGAAATAATAGATCGGTCTGTTCTTGTTTTAATTCTTCAGAGACAAAACTAGATTCGGATAGTTCTAAGTTCTCTAAGTTGAGTAATTTTACTACTTCGATCGGTAATGTGTTTTTGAAAAAAGTTGCTGCTTCTTTTTTATCTTGGAATGTTTCTCGAATCAATCGATCATGAGGATTGTTCACTTCGGTCATCTGTTATCTTTTGAATTTAATTTCATTAAGTCAATTTTATTTAGAACTGATCTAAAACTTCAAAAAAGTGTTTGGCTGGTCCAGCAAAAATGCGATTAGTTTTGAGTTCATGATATCTACGAAAAAATCCTATTGTATCACATAAAAATCACTCCAAGTTTAAAAAAATATAGTAACAAGAAGTTGAATCTATGTTCATCATTTAAAATCTCAAAGAGAATCTAACTCTCTTTGATTTAAATCAGGACGTTCTATCCCTTGAAAAAGAAATATTATTCAAAGTAAATTTGGCATTTTGGAAGTAGTTTTCGAATCCTTTCTTTTTCTTCGGATGAGAGTTGATTGTTGTTTAAATACAACTGCAAATTCTGTAGTTGTCCGATTCCCTCTGGAAGAGTTGTAAGTTGGTTAGAACCCAAATCCAAAACTTGCAAGTTCTTCAATTGCTCGATTTCCTCTGGAAGAGTAGTGAGTTGGTTAGAACCCAAATCCAAAACTTGCAAGTTCTTCAATTGCTCGATTTCCTTAGGAAAAGTTGTAAGTTGGTTATAACTCAAATCCAACGATTTCAAATTCTGTAGTTGTTCAATGTCTTTAGAAGAGTAGTGAGTCGGTTAGAACGCAAATACAACGTTTGCAAGTTCTTTAATTGTCCGATTTCGTTAGGAAGAATTGTGAGTTGGTTAGAACCCAAATACAAATCTTGCAAATTCTGTAGTTGTCCAATTTCGTTAGGAAGAGTTGTGAGTCGGTTAGTACTCAAAGACAAATCTTGCAACTTTTGTAGTTGTCCAATTTCGTTAGGAAGAGTTGTGAGTCGGTTAGAACCCAAATCCAACGATTTCAAATTCTGTAGTTGTCCAATTTCGTTAGGAAGAGCTGTAAGTTGGTTATTACCCAAATTCAACGTTTGAAGATTCTTTAGTTGTCCGATTTCCTTAGGAATAGTTTTGAATTGGTTATGAGTCAACTTCAACACTCGAACATTCTTTAATTGTCCAATTTCGTTAGGAAGAGTAGTGAGTCGGTTAGAACCCAAAGACAACTCTTTCAAATTCTCTAATTTCTCAACTTCCTTAGGAAGAATTGTAAATTGGTTATCATGCAAATTCAACTTTCGCAAGTTCTTCAATTGCCCAATTTCCTTAGGAAGAATTGTGAGTTGGTTTTTATTCAAATTCAACTCTTGTAAATTTTTCAATTTTCCGATTTCCTTAGGAAGAGTTTTGAATCGGTTAGCACTCAAATTCAAAACTCGAACATCCAAAGGATTTTGGATCGCTTTTGTTAAATCCCTATAAGTTCCTGGTTCTTCTGCTTGCACAAAAGTAAAGGAACAAAAAAGAAACAAAGAAAAGAGGAATATTTTTTGTAAGTGAATCAACGTTATGCGGAAGTTCATAAAGGTTATCCGGACTGAAATTCATTTAAATTGAAAGATAAGTTTCTAAATAAAAATAAAAAGTCATTCAATTTAAACGTTCTTTTATAAATTTCTGTTTGTTTAAAGTTAAAATTGATTCCGAATTTTCTTTTTTAATAAGATTGAATTTTAAATTCTAATAATCTTTTTCTAAACACTTTAAGAATTTGATTATCTTTTTGGTTTTTGCAGAATTGTAAGACTTGAACCTTCGTAAGATTGAATGTAAATTTTAAGATCGCGTGGAGATTTACCGGTAAACTTAATGCAGGCTCTGTGAAATGAATAATGAGAATTGAAACCACATTCAAGTGCAATATTGAATAAATTATAATCGGTTTTTTTCTTCTTTAATTGATGAACGGGTCGGGTTTGAAAAAGTCTCAGAGCGTTTATGTAAACTCTATTTTACCAACGCGGTCTTGGGTATGTTAGATTTATTTACTGGAAAAGTGTTGCAATATAAGAATCCTACGCCAATTAATTGAACGTGAGTTACATATTTACATTTCTTTTTGTAAAGTATGTATGGGTACGTTCATGAACAAAAGTTCACTAATGTGTCATAAATACCATTATCGGAAGAACCATGTTGCATCACAGAAGAATCTACTCCAGACTGTTTTTGAGAATCATGTAAAAATCTACTCCAAATCTTAGAAGAATCAGTCTAGTACATACTTTCCCGGTACATTATAAAACTGAATCTACGGGAGAGACACATGGTCACGAAGATCTTCAATGAGAGATACCGTTGGGCTTTTAAGAAAGAAAAAAGTCTGATCCTCGATGAATTCGTAGAAGTCACCGAATATAATCGATCCTATGCGAGAACAATCTTACGAGGAACCGAAGGGAAAAAATCTTCTTCAAAACAACTTAGAAAAAAGATTCCTGTTTATGACGAAGAAGTAAGAAAAGCTTTAGAATTTATTTGGGAAGTTCTGGATCGAATTTGTTCAAGGAGAATGAAAGCCACAATCCCGGAAGTCCTAAAACAAATCGAACACCTACAAAACTACCCACTCAACAAACATCTCAAAACAAGACTTCTATCCATCAGCTCTGCAACCATCGATCGTTTACCCAAACGAATTCGATTCAAATTTAGAGGACGCGGTACTTCCACTACAAGACAACCTCGGTTTCTCATTGATAAAATCCCGATCAAAACTTTCGGAGAATGGAAAGATACATCCCCCGGTTTTACCCAAGTGGATCTCATTGCTCATAACGGCGGGAATGTATATGGAGGTTTTTTCTCAACTCTTTGTGCGACAGACGTTTGCACTGGCTGGACTATCTGCATCTTAGTAAAGAACGAAACAGAATTTCAAATGCTAAAAGCCTTTTTCAGGCTCAGAAAAGCATTCCCATTCCCTTTACTCGGAATTCATTCAGACAACGGTTCTGAATTTATCAATGATACGATTCTTCGCTTTGCGGCAAAATATCAGCTTACTTTCCACTCGGGATCGTCCTTACAAAAAGAATGATAACCCACATATCGAACAAAAGAATTATTCAGTAGTTCGAAGAAATACAGGTTATTCGAGACTCGATAAACCGGAACACGCGGACTCCTTAAAAACCTTATATTCTTATCTGAATCTCTACAATAATTTCTTCTTACCCGTAATGATTCTGATAGAGAAACACCGTATCGGATCCAAAGGAATCCGAAAATCCATAATCACCTTATACAAGAGTTTTAGAAAGAAAGGAAGTTTCAAAAATTGTGAAGAAGGAATTGATCTCTTTCTATTCGTCCTTAAATATTTTCGAACTCAAAGAAAAGATCAATCAACTTAAAGCACAGATCGTTCGGTCAGCCGCGCCGATCCGAAATCCAATCTAAAAAGTCAGAATCCGAAGAAAGAAATCACTCATACCATCCCCGTCTGGAGAAGAGAAATTAATTCAGAAACAAAAAGTCCGTTTATCGAAAGACAAAGAATCGAAGAACTACGGCGAGCAACCCAAAAACTCTGGGAAACCAGAAAGTAGTTTACGCCTTTCAAATTTGCTCCTATATTTGGAGTAGATTTTTATATGATTCCCCTCTGCTCTTTCGAGTCGTTTTTTCTTGATGCAAGTCGGGTTAAGCTGGTTTGTGATTGGATTTTTCGAGTTAAGTTTGGATTGATGGAATAACGTGTTTTTATGATATTCGTATATTCGGCTGCCTTAGCTTTTTATGCGACGTGCGTAGATTAATAGTTAGGCGGCAAGCCAGTAAATTTTCTAAAATATTAAGGGACTAAAATTATGAGTTCAATAATCGATAGTCTTTCGGCTTTATCTGTTTCTATCAAAGACTTAATTGCATCAATAGTTTCACCTAAAGGTTTAATTACCTTAGCGTCGCTATTGATTCTTATCATTGTATCTTTAATCGTATATGAATATATAACGGATCAATTGTACCTATCGCGTTATCAACAAAAGTTGATTTTATTTGAAAGAATAGTGTCACTCGATTCGAAAAAAATTGAAGCCGATGAAAATTTACTATTATTGAGAAGAAGCCTAATTGCTGAATTGAATGAATATCAGCCAAAGAAAAGAATCAGCTTAAATACGGATATTGTAATTTCTGAATTTGGCTGGGAAGGATTTTGGAAATTTATATCTGGAGCATTTTTTGGAATTTTAATGCTTTTTTACGGTATTTTTTCAACAGAAGAAGATAAGAAAGATACGATTATAGGCTCAATAATATATTTAGCATTTGTTGGTGGAATTTTTTATTTTATTCCAATAATATTTTTCCCTTGGGTAAATTATTTTCTGTTGCCAATTGTGCCATTTATTCTCTTATTAGGATTTTCAAAAATTTCTAATAATTAAAAACTGGCCATCGCCTAACTTCGTCTCCTCGCTCCGTTCGGGATCGCTAATGCGACCCTCACTGCGGGCTAAAGCCACATTTGCTTTGTCACTCGGTTCGCGGGACTTTCGCTAAGGCTCACGCAAGCCTTCGTGCCAATCCTTCCGCGCGTTTAGCGAGCTCCAGACCGCAAACGTCGAAAAGCCCATTTCGTTTGGCGACAGGCAGAAAGATTTGTTCTTAAGATACTTTATCGATACTAATATTTTCGGAAAACTTATTAAAGATAAGAATTATTTTGAAATTTTTTCCCTTGAAACAAAACGTTATAATGATTTTCCTAATTTGTTTTCCATCTATTTTACACCATTTTCGATTCTTGAATATCTCGGTATAAAAGTAAAAAATCCAAATATTAAGTATAGTTCGAATCTCAAGAAGGAAACAATTGATGCTGAGATTATTAGAATAGTAAATGAAAGTTATCTATATTACATGTCTCAAGTCGAAATTAGAAGAGAATATATTCTCCAGGTTGCGGAGAGTGCTGCATCTTTTGTTGATGAGAAAAACTTTTATTTCGGTTCGTTTTGTGATTACATTGTTAATCATACTACTCTAAAAAAAGATTTAGCACTCCACTTAACAGCGAATTATATTTATAATTTCAGATTTCCAAGTAATTTACGAAGATTTATTTCTGCCCAATTATCCTATGATCTTTTCAGAAATAATATGCTTCCTTATTCAGTTAGTAAATTCCGTTTAATTGAAAGTGACTGGGATACTCAATGGTCCCGATTTAATAATGAATCTGAAGGCAGGCTTTCCCCCTATGACAAAGCGCTTCGACTGAAGGCAAATGGGGATAATGTTGATTGTGATATTATTCATCACGCTGTAATGGGCTTTGAAGATAATCGAAAAACTTATCCTGTGTATATATTTACCGCTGATTCACCGGGAATCGTAGTTCCTCGAATATCCGTTTACAAAGGATTAGTTAGGTTTGTTGATTACTGGATTCATAAAACTAACGCATTCGATGCAAAATACTTTATAAAAAACTCTGAGGGAATAATAGTCTTTATTGACCAAAAAGGAAAGGTTATTGGAAAAAAGAATGTTACTGAAATCCCGACCTTTGGCAAGGCTCCTTAAAAACCTTCTGTCCATCGCCTAACTTCGTTAGTTCCTTCGATTGAAGAGTAAGCGACTAATGAAGCACAGGTTCTTTGAATTGAGGTAACTCCTTCCAAGCAAGCGTCCTCGGCTGCGTTTCCAAAGATTTAAAAAGATCTCTCAAAAACGA
>NZ_AHMN02000010.1 GCF_000243695.2 Leptospira kirschneri serovar Cynopteri str. 3522 CT
ATTTAGATTTCAATATTAAATCTGTGGGAATTACGACAAATCCTCTGTAAAACTGAGTTCCCGCCTTATTTTTGGGTGGGGGCGGAGGTGGAGAAATTCGGAAGACTTTTCTCTATCAGAAAAACATGCTTTTTGCAAGTAAAAAGACTCATTCTTGTCGGAACACTTGAAAAATGTGCGTTTTTGAGCCTTCTTATTCTAAAATCCTATTCAACTTGTGGGTAAGGTTATGGCTCTCTATGGATCGCGTTTGAAACTCAGTAAAACGCTCTCTATGGATCGCGTTTGAAACTCAGTAAAACGCTCTCTATGGATCGCGTTTTAGGATTTAGATAAGAATTGTTTTATACGTTATATCAGTTATAGTTAAAGATTATTAATTTTGATTTCATTGTCAGGGATGTTATCACTACAACAAACATTCAGATGTGATGTTTTTATGAGAACTCCATATTTGATTAGAAATTTCTAAAGGATTATCGTTTATGTTTTTCGAGGTTTTGAGACATAGCTTTATTATAAAATATTAAATGAAGACTTGAAAAGAAGAGATAACTCCTACAAATTACGTCGCATTACACATTTTTAAATATTCAATCTTAGTGATTAGAGTTCCTGCATTTTTAAAATTTATCTGTAAAATTTAAATTTGTGAAAAAAAGTCGTTACGGATTCAGTCTTTCAAACGAATCCTTTTATCATCGAAATTTTTTATAGTAGTTCCCACATTTTAGTGCTTATGCGAAAAAATTAAGTTTTATAAAGCGGATTTCTTATACTCGAACAAGTTATTTGAACCTAAATTAACGTGAGCAGGGTGTAAGAAAATAAGAAAGAATTTTCTAAAAGTAGTAGTTCCCACATTTTAGAAAAAAATCTGCAGGTTCAGATTCCAATTTTTTTTCAGAAAAATGAATCATGGATTTCTTTACGAACTCACGTTAAAATATAAATTTGTGGTAGATTAAGTCGCATTACAGATCTTTAAACATTCATTTTTTGTGACTCGAGTTGGGGAGTTCCTCATTTTATTTTTTATGGAAAGATCAGGTTTTTATAAAACGAATCTCTTACGCCCTGCTCACGTTAAATTAGAAGACTCCACGTTCGTTGTGTTTTCAGACTTGAAACAATAGATCGGTTTGTTCTTATTTTTAGTTCTTCTGAAATAAAACTGGATTCTAAGTTTTCTAAATCTTAGTAATTGAATCACTTCTGGCGGTAATGTATTTTTAAAAAATGTGATTCTTTTTTATCCTGAAAAGTTTCTCGAATCAATCGTGTGGATTGTTGACCTGGGTCATTGTATCGAGTATTCTCTCATACAAAAATTTCCAGAAGGATGTTTGTATTCTTTTTTAAGAGTTGTACTTTTACCTACGGCTGCAGAACGAATTCCAAACTTATCCATCATTTCTTTTTGACCACAAGTGGGGGTAATTACAAGTGCGGACGAAAATTCTTCCCAGGATTTCCATTTGTGTCTTGAATCGTTTCTATATTTACCTTTTGAGAGAGTTTTCATTCTCATCAACAAATCGATTTCGGATGCAAGTAATCTGCCTTTTTTATCGAAGTTAAATTCTTCATGAAACCCATTGAATACGATGTATCTTCCATCTGGCGAAATTTTTTCTGTTAAATCTTTTGCGGGTTGAAATAGATCCGTCCTAAAACCTTTCAGACAAAAGTATTGAACCTTTTCAAAACTGTCGCTTAACAATCCGCCTTCTCTTACATACAAACTGCTGCTCCAAACGAACACTATGGTTCCGAACACGATCGCTGCGTATTTTAGTTTTTTAGAATCTTCTTCTATAAAACGGAAAACCCAAAGTGAAAAAATCGTAAACAAAGCGGGTAAAGGAGCAAATACGTGGCGTAACTGTTTATTACCAGTGGTGGCGTCTATAACCAAGTATTGCAAAAATAAAATACTAGTAACCGCGACTAATGGATCTTTCAATGTCTGAGAGATCGAATAAAAAAAGTTTCCTTTGTTTTTTATTCGGAAGAATATTAAAATTAAAGCAAATACTCCGAAAAAGAAAATTCGAAAAACCCAAGGTTCCTGGAAAACGTGGCTGACTGGGATTGTGGAAGAAGGAGAGGAAAATAAGGCTAAGATAAAACTTTTTACAAACTCGTTTACGATCATCTGAGCGTTGATCAGACTCATTACTCTGTCCGGATTACTAAAAATCCAAGCTAAAGAAGGAGCGATCGCATACAGATAAAATACTCGGATGGAAGATGGAGTGATCTTTCTCCATTCTTCCCTTTTGGAGTAGAGAAAAAGATTAAAATCGATGAATAATAACACAGTGCAGTAGTAGATTACGAGTTTGAATTTTCTTTGATCCAGGTTGATGTTTGTCGTGACCCTTAAAACGGGAAGGGAAAGGACGAGCAGAACGACAAATACTATAAAAACCCTTCTGGCACCTTTGTATCTTTCATTTAATAAAAATTTTAGAATATTATAATATTCTTTGTTTTTTGAAAGGAGTTCGTAGAAAAAAATTGCGATGAATAATAAAAGCCCGTATGGATATTTGGTAAAAAACAAACCAAAAAGGGAAAGGAAAACGGACAATTCGATTTTTTCCTTTTTTTCAAATGGATAACGAAACGGATCTGGATAGGTATAAGAATACACCTTATAAAGAGTATAATAAGTCCATAATAGAAAAAACATTCCTTGAGTTTCCAACATAGAGGATAAACTATAGGAAGGGGTTTCCGTAGTATGAAGAGTCAACGCCAAGGTTAAGATGGAAGTTAAGCCCGCTTTCCACAAGGAACCGGTGATTCTATAAACGATATAAAGAATGGAAGGAAAACAAAGTCCGTAAAAGACGAGGCCCAACAAAGAATCTTTTTCTGTGATCGACATATCTCCAGGGATGATTAAAAGAATCAGAGAGAATAAAGAACGAAGAGGGGGCCAAGTAGGGGATTCTAAAAATGGAAAAAAAGCCCTCCAAATTCTGAATTCTCTAAAATCTTGATACTGATCTAAAACTACGTTTAGGCGAATGTTTTCGTCCCAAGTCAAGATGTCCTTCAGAGTGCAGGTTCTGATGAAAATTTCCCAATGACGAAATCCCATATAAAATGTAAGACCCAAGGCAAACAAACACAACAAAATGCCCGGAATTAGGAATTTGTATTTTTTCATATTCAGCTCCAGAGTGGGAAAATCCGGAAATGTCTAGGATTTTCTCTTCTTAGTCTTTCGTTTTTGAGAATCGGAAGAATAGACGTCTTCGATCACGTATAAAGGTCTGTTTTTAGATTCGTCGTTTACTCTACTTAAATATTCGCCGATCATACCTAACGCGAGAAGTTGTATTCCACCTAATATGAGTACTACGATCATCATGGAACTCCAACCAGTGATCGTTTCGGAAGTGAAAATTTTCAGATAAATGACGTATAACGCGTATATTGCTCCGCAAAAAGCGGTAAAAAAACCTAGATACGAGGAAAGTTTAAGGGGTGCCGAGGAAAAGGAAGTAATTCCGTCTAACGCGAACTTGAGCATTTTAGCCACGGAAAATTTGGTGCTACCTTCGAAACGTTCTTCTCTTTCGTATTCAAGTCCTATCTGTTTGAATCCGATCCAAGAGATAAGTCCTCGGATATAACGGTGTTGTTCCCTCATGGAAGAAAGAACGTCCGTAACCCTGCGGCTCATGATTCTGAAATCTCCCGTATCGATCGGAATGTCGAACCGAGTGATTCCCTTTAGGATTCTATAAAATATGTGAGCGGTTAAAAGTTTAAACCAAGATTCTCCCTGTCTTTTTTTTCGTTTTGCATAAACTACGTCATATCCTTCGAGTAACTTAGAATATAGATCGCATACAAATTCAGGGGGATCTTGTAGATCTCCATCCATCACTGCTACGGAAGTTCCTAAAGCGGTGTCGATTCCTGCAGTAATCGCAGTTTGGTGGCCGTAGTTTCTGGAAAGATTGACTAGTTTATATCCTTGTGTTTGAGAGCAGAATTTTTTCAGAACTCCGAAACTTTCATCTCTCGAACCGTCGTTTACAAAAAGAATTTCTAGATCTTCTTTGCGAAAAGAATGTTTAGATGATAAAAGATTTTTTAAGATCTCAAGTCTTTTAGTAAGTTCCGGAATTGTTTTTTCTTCGTTGTAGATTGGAATGACTACGGAAAGGAGAGGAGGTCTTTCGGCCATAATATGTAACCGTAAGAATCACAGGAGTGGACTTTTTGTCCAGAAATATTCCCAGCGTTTCTAACAAACTATTGATTCAAAGGTTTTTGTCGTCATTTTTAGTGCTCCGCGAAAAATTCTCTTTACAAATTGTCAGGAAATTAAACTATATTTGCATCCAATATCCAAGTCAGGGTTATGAAAATTAAAGTCACCACTAAAAACGACGTCCACATCATCAAGATTGAAGGGCCGATAAAAGCGGGAAATGAGTTCGAGTTAGGTCAGAAGATAGAAGAATATATTTCCAAAGGTGACGTTCCTAAATTTATCATCGATCTGAAAAAAGTTCCTTTTATCAACTCAGCCGGTTTAGGTATGTTTTTGAATATATACAAACATATAGACGGCTTAAAAGGTAGAATGGTTTTTACCAATTTAAATTCCGATATTGAAAATCTAATGGAGATTACAAAACTTGCGAGCATCTTCGAAATTTATAAGACGCTCGAAGAAGCACTTGAATCCTTCGAATACTAATTGATCCTCTTTAAAAAAGTAAGTGGAAATATTTAAACTTCATTTTCAAAAACATAAAAAAGTTTATTTTTTCCTACTGAGTCTATTTATTATTTACAAACTTGTCTTTAACCGTTATGCGGGACAGTTCTTACTTTCTAAAGTATTGCAGGGTTCTATACGAGGCACCGCTAACTTTACGGTAACTCAATTTTCTCTTTTTTATGGAATTGCGTTTGAAGACTTAGTATTAAAATCGGATTCAACTTTTGAAGAACGTCCGGTTCTTTCCATAAAAGAGTTGGAACTTTCCTACAATCTACCTTTAATTTTATTGGGAAGAGCTAAGTTATCTAAAATCGCTATTGTAGGACTTAAGATAGATCTCAGACAAAAAGGTGGAGAATGGAATCTGTCAAAATTATTTCCTACCTCTTCTCAACCTTCCGAGGAAGAGGACAAGTCATCCTCTCCTTTAGAGGAAATATCTACGATCCTTCCTGTTAGCGCTTATCTCAATTTAGAACTAAAGGATATATTTGTACACGTTTCGTCCGAATCGGGTTTGTCTTCTTACAAAGCAGGATTGGAAGGATTTTTTCTTGCTTTCGAGTTGGATACGGTTCGGTTTCGAAAAATTCCTTTGAATGTTCGAATTTTTCAACTAATCGATGTTATACGATTTAGAATGAATCCTGAAAAAACGGTTCGAATCTATTTTGAAGACAATTCCAAGTCGTTAGATCAGCCTTTTAGACTTGGATTAGAATTATCCCGGAAGGTTCCAGGAGGAGTATTCGTATCCCAAGCGGATATAGGTGCGGATTCAATTCCTATAAAAGTACAAAATAAATTACTCGCTCCTTTTGGTTTTGGTTTCAGATATAAACTAGGTTATTTGGAAAAAGAAGACAAACTCAAACTGGAAACCTTAGAATTCAAGGTAAACGAAGACGTTTGGTTATCTGGTGCGGGAGAAATGACCGGGGTTTCCTCCAAAGAAAGAAACGTTCAATTTGGGATCCAAAAGTCTTTGATCCGTTTAAAACCACTTTCCGATTTTTTATCTACGGTTCCGGGGATTCCTAAGATGAAGTTGGACGGAGAGTTGAGTCTGGCTCCAATTACCATTTCCGGAAAGGACACTCGGTTGAAAGTGGAAGCGGATATTGGAGCAAAGGATCTTTTGATTTCTATCGGTGGGAAAAATCACAAAATTCCTAAGTTCAAACTTTTAGCTGATTTTATACTTCATCCGTTTACTCAAGAAACACCTAACGCTAGTAAACCGATTCCTATACTTGAAAGTCTTACGTTGAAGGAACTGTCGGTAGATTATAATGGAATTCAACTGGCGGCGACCGGAAACATACTGAAAGGTTCCCGGTTGGATTTGGATCTTACGGTTCAAAATCTAAATCTATCAGATTACGTAAAGACTCTAAACGGAGTTTTGGGTTTAAAAATGAATGTGGCTGGAATATTCAATTCTTTGAATGTAGTTGGAGCCGTTCAACTTTCTGGTTTTCGTTTCCCGATGGGAAGAGGAAAATCGTCTCCGATTCCGGTAAATCTGGATCTAATATCCAGAATTCAATTTTCAAAACCGTTTGTTCCGGATTTGGTTCGTTTAGATTCTATTTCTATTTCTACCAAAGGTCTGGAAGGAAAGGAATCTCTTAAAATTTCATCCGTAGGAAATTTGAGTTTGGAAAAAGGATTTAGGATGAATCTAAATTCTTTGATAATCAAAACGGAGTTGGATCGCCTAACGCCTACACTTCCGTTTTCTCTTAGGGAAAGTCTGGTCCCTGTCAGAAATAATTTAGGAAATCAGATCATTTTAACCGGAGGGATGGACTATTCCATTTTGGACGGCACTCAGTCTGTATCCGGTAAACTTCTATTTGATCTACCTGGAATTCAGGTAAGAGATCTTAGAATGGATTTAAATCTGAAGATAGCAAAAGATTCTTCCATTACTCTTTCTAATTTTGATCTTACCGCTTTTCAATCTAAGTTTAGAATCGTGACCAAAGGAGTTTTGAAAAAGGTTTCGGAAGGAGGAGAACTGATTCCCGACTTGGAGGGAAATATACAATTAGGATCGGATAAACCGACGTATCTTTTTAAGGGAATCAATTTCGAAGGGCTTTTTGCAATTCGTTTCCGGCTTAAAAATTCGATTGCAAGTGGAACTTTGATTTCTAAAAACTCTAACTTCGGTTATGCGAACGAGTTTTGTCCTGGAGAAGATTGTAAATTGTATCGGATTGAAGGTTTGGACGCGGAGTTTTCGTTTGTTCACGATCTTTCTGTTAAAACGACCCGCAATCTTATCGATGGAAACAAGGAAAAGTTTATTCGCACTTATGGAAGAATTCCCCCTTCTAACTTTACGATCAAACAAATCATCGGAACCCATCCTTCTATCAGTGGAATCCCTTTCGACTACGTAAAACCTAAAAACGGTCAACCCGGTTTGTCTGCCAGAATCGATTATTCCGAGAACTTTCTTAAATTAGAATATTTGAAAGTGTTTACTTTGGACGGTCTTGTCAACGGAAAAGACATACTCGTAAACGTAGGAGGAGGAGATCCGGAAAAGATGGAGTATAGCGCTGTCGTTCAGATAAAGGACATCGATTTAAAACAACTTCTTCCGGCTAAAAGGAGATCCAAGATAGACGACGGAAAGATCAAGGCGGATTTAAACGTCTCCGGTCGAAATTTGGCGGACCCAATTCCGAATGTAAATCTATTCTTCAGCGTTTTTCAAATAGGTCAGGATTTTGCAAAAAGTGCGGTAAATATTTTTACACCTTCGAATATATTCACCGATTTTATCTATAACAGTTATGCCGTGGACAAGATCGAAGTGGAGTTGTCAAAGGGACTAGTCTACGCGGTTATCGGTTTTAAACGTTCCGTTTTAAACACGATCATCAATTTAGAAAACAGCCAAATTTCTCAACAGAGAATGCCTCTCGCCAATTTTCTTAAAAGAGCAAGGTCCGAAGTGGATACGTATCGATGAGAAGGGGATAAAATTGAAAAATCAAAATATTCTAATATTATTATTTTTTATTTCTGGGATTTTTTTGACGGATTGTGTCATTAAATCTCCTTTGATTACGTTTACTCAGACTCAGACGGCCGCGGAAAAACAGATGATCGGAGAGGATCGTATCTTGGAAAAAGACGGTTGGCTCATTTCTTCCGTCAAAAATTCCTCTGCTGGCGCCGAAGTTTGGAAAAAGGATTTTTCGGGTGAGAATTACGCTTTAGGGGATAAGAATATTCTAATGTCCTTAAAAGCCCTCGCTTATTTGGCTCCGGAAATTAGAACCTGGAAAGAGGAAGGTTTTTTGGCGGAAGGATTGGACGGTAAACTTAGAATCAATCCGGCCGCTTCCGAAGCGGGAATTAAAAACGAACTTTCTAAGGCGGATATTAAGTCCAGACTTGAATCTTTGATTTCTCTTACCAATGAACATAGAAATAAAGTGGTTTTTGGTCGTTTTGAAAACGACTCTAAAGCCGTTTCTAAGGAAAAGTCGGAACATTTAAAACTGACTTGGTATCGACTTGTGGAAAAAGGGGAATTTTACGAAAAGTCTCCTGGCAAGTGGACTCGTAAGGAGTAGATTATGATTCGATTTGGAATCTGCTTCTTTAGTTTTTTCTTTTTTTATCATTGTTCTGTCTTTCGAGCGGCTTCCAGAATTAAACCTTTGGAATTCAATTATACTTCCATCGCCGTAAATTATTTTACTCCTGAAAACGAGAAGCCATTTCCTCTTACTGTGCAAAGGGGAAATAATTTATACAATTCTACCACGGCAGACGGAAGTTATCTTTTTTATACAACTGGTCAAAAGGGGAACTACGATATTTGGTTTAGAGATTTGAAAAGTTCGATTACGGTTCCGGTTACCACTCATCCCGCTCCTGAATATAAACCTGCAATCAGTCCGGACGGAAAAAAGTTGGTTTTCGTGTCAGAACAATACGATTCTTCTGGAGATTTGATTTTACTCGAGATGAATCCTAGTTTGTGGGCGGAAAAAATTCTTCAGGGAAAAAGGTTTATAAATTCAAACTTTATAATATTAACAAATTCTAATTATTCTGATGCCGGTAAAAGGGATTCTTACGTAGATACGGACCCTTTTTTTGCGCCGGATGGACGTCATTTGGTGTTTTCTACTGATCGCCTAACACCGGGAATACAGAATTTAGTCGTTTTGGATACGGAAGGTAAGGAACCAATGAAATTGCTGACTCAAAAAGGGGGAGCTTCTCCGTTTTGGTCCAGAGACGGTAAATCGATCGTTTATATTTCGTATCAGGATGGGGTTTTTGGAGACGTGTATCTTCTGGATCTTTCTTCCGGTAAAAACGAAAGACTCACCAAGGATTCTTACTTAAATTTTTCTCCGTCTCTTTCGGAGGATAAACGGTATTTGTATTATACTTCGATTCAAAACGATACAAATCGAAATAGCCGTTTGGACGAAAGAGACAATAGTCTGATTGTAAGAAAGGATCTGGAAACTGGCGCGGTTCGCAGGTTGACGTCTGGTAACGACTCTTTGTTCGATTCTAGATTTTCTTCGTTTAACGGCGGTTCTATTTTATTTACTGCAGCATATTATAATACTCTAAATATTTATTTTATTCCAGCGTCAGGTTCCGTATCCAAGGAGAAAGACATCATTTCCCAATACGAACTCGCATTGAAATACAAGGAAAAACAGAGTTTTGAGGATTTTCTTTTGGCGATAGACGCGATCGAATTTTATTTTTCGCAAGATCCGATTTATCCTTTGATTGCCTCCAAAGCCCTACTTTTAAAATATGAAGAGGCAAAAAACTCCGGAAGAACTACAATTGCAGAAAACGCAAAAAAAGAAATTTTGTCTTCCCGTTTAAACCCGGTTTATGGATTGGCCTACGGTTTATTTCTTTCCAATGAAAAAAAACTTACCGTTTCCATTCAAGAGTTGAGGAAATACTACGAACAAATTCGAACCGTTTCAGATACCGGAAAAAATTTATTGGCTTCTCTTTTAGAGGAAGAGGGGGATCTGGTTCGAAAATCGGGGGATTTTCAACATTCTTTAAAAGTATATGATGAAATTATAATTCATTATCCGGATTATTATCGGATTCGGGACGTTTATCGAAAGTCGGGAGATCTACAGTATAAAAATACCCATCTACATCGTTATAAAATTCCAGAACCGTTTTTCAGTGTGGCAAACGATCCTAACGCGCGAAAAGAGGACTTAAAACTTTTATACGAACGGATTGATGAGGAAGTGGTTGTTGGAAAAAGTTTTTCGGAAAAAATAAATGCCGCAGAAATTTCGATCGAATCTAATTCCCTTGAAAATAAATCTCCTAGGTTGTTTCAATATTTCTTATATATTAAATCTCTAGGTCTAAACGGAAAAGGTTCTTTCGAAGAAAGTAATTCTTTATTGAATACGTTTTTATCCAAGGTTGTAACAAGTGATCCTCTTTTTTTAAAAGTACATCTTCTAAAATCAAATAATTTTAAAGGACTAGGAGAGGTTCAAAAATCTTTTGATGAACTTAGGATCTACTTAGAAAAATACGATCCTCTTTTAGGCGTAGACTTGGAAGAAAAAGAAATAGAACGTTCTTTTATCTATTTTGAAAACAAAGCTAGGGATCACGATCGAAGAGGAAACCTTCAAGACGCTGCGTTTCATTATTTTTACAATACCGAAAATATGTTTTTAGTAAAAAGCAGAAACCTATTTCTGGAAAGTCTTTATAAGGAATTTGCGGTTTATTATCAAAGGATGATGGTGGACGCGGTATTTAAGTTGTCCGGTTCCTTAAGCGAAGAAAGAAAAAAAGCCGTTTTGAATCAACTAGACGTGATTGATATTGCTAAGGTCGATCCGCTTGCGGAGGAAGGACTTGTTTATATCAATCAATACTATAAAGAGGCCGTTCCTAGGGCCAGACCCGTTTTGGATCTGGCTACGTTATACGGTTATTCGTATTATCTGATCAACCGAAGTGTGATTCGTGAAACGTATTACAATTCTACTAAATCGATGACCTCTTCTAAAAAAGAAGAGATCCTCAGAGATTTTAAACAAGCTGAATATGAATTACGATGGATTATCTTTGCGGACCCGAGATATTACGAGGCTTATCAACTTTTAGGTTGGATGTATCAGTATGTGGATATATTAAAAAATAGGAAATCCGAGGAAGATCAACCCAATGACGAAGAAAAGTATATAAACGTTTATGAAAAATATTTTCCTGAAAAAAACTTCGAAGAAAACATAGAATTATACAGCCAGGTTCTGGAACTTTTAGGAGATAATTTCGAAAATAAAAAAGCCCTTTCCGATCTTAGATTGAATCTTGGAAATAATTATTTTCTACTGAAAAATTATCCTAAAGCGAACGAACAGTATTCCAAAGTAGATTCACTTTCAGATTATATTATTTCCAAAACACAGTTCGAAGATTATCGTCAAAAGGCGATCTTTCTTTTTAACTCTGCTAGGTCTTCCATTTATGTGGCCGATTATAAATCCGCGATTCAAAAATTAAAAGCGGCTTCTGATATCTACTTTAGAAACGAATCTAAAAAAACAATCGTTGGCAAAGATAGCGCGGAAAAACTAGAACAGTATAAATTCAAACTCGCTCTTTTATTCACGTTAACCGGTCTTTCACATATGGAAGCGGGGGAATATTTTAATGCGGTTCCTTATTACAAGGATGCGCTTTCTTTGAACGGAGAAAATGGATGGATCGATCCGGTTAATCTTCACAACGGATTGGCGCTTTGTTACCAAAAATTAGGAAAGTATAAATTATCAGAATTGCATTTAACCAAAGCGGACAAAATCGTCGCTGATAGGATTGGAACTGGTTGGATTCCAAAAGGAGTTAAACTCGCTTTTTGGGATTATTTTTGGGACTGGGTCTGGGAAGTCGCTCTGCCGGATGGAGTTCGTATTTCTGGAGAAGGAAGATTTCCGGAAGCTATTTCTCCTAAGTTTCAACCTTTGATGACCAGTGGAATCCGAGTAAATAATTTAATCGCGTCGATGGAAATAGAAGGAGCTATTGAAGAAATTAATTCCAGGCTTGCTTATGTGAAATCTAAGGGCCTGGGGGCCACGTTAGCCGGTTCTTTGATTGGAGCCAATTCTTTAAACGATTTAGGGTATTTACATTTTAAAAGGGACGAATTTCAAACCGCCATCGATGTTTATGAACAGGCCGAAAAATTTGAAACCGAAAAAGGATTTGCGGCTAAAGCTAGAACTTCTTTTAAAAGAAGACTTTATTCCTACTTTGGTCATTTAGAAAATACAAACGAAGATCCGGAACTTGAATTGAAAACTTTACGTTCCGCCGCGGAACGTCTTCTTTCCTCTAAATCTGATTTTATAAAAGTTTGTTTGGGAGATGTACGGTATCAAGAAGAGTTGATACATTCCGAGACTAAAAAATGTATATTAAAGTTTTATAATTCTTTTTCGGATCACGATCCTACTTTGGCCCTGATCTATTACTATCAGGGGGAACAATTTTCTAGAATGGGGGACGTAGTTTCCGCTTTTGAATTTTTTGGAAGGTCCGCGGGACTTTTGGAAAATCCGTCCTTGGTTCCTAAGGAAGTAGTGGGGCTGGCGGATGATCCGTATTCTCGAAAAGAGAGACTTTCCTATTCGATCAGCAGAGCTAATCTTTACGTTCGATTGGAGGATTCACAAAAAGCGATCTCTGCTTTAGAACTCGCATCCGAAACCGCAAACGAATTTTATTATATTCAAGAATGGATCGAGGCATTGGTGACTCAAGCGGAGATTTTTAGAAAGGAAAAAAACGATTCCAAAGCCAAGGAAAAAATCGACAGGGCTAGTGCTCTTTTATTGTCTCATCCTCATTTAATAAACGAGATTAAGTATTTTATAATATATAAACTTTTTAAAATTCAATCCGAGCTCAACTTTCAATCCGGAAAATTTTTGGACGGATTTAAGAGTTTGGACCGACTCCATAAATTAAAACTCTATCGTCAGTTTATTAAAATTCCGCACGAATCGGAAGATCCAAATTTTACGGAAAACATAACAAAATTACAGAACTTAGTCAGAAAACAGAAATTTTACTATTCGGCGATTCAAAACGTTTTGGAAAAAAAGGAAAAGTCTGAAAGTTTACTTAAAAACTACGTTCAACTTTCTAAGGATTTAGAAAAAGAACTGGGGACTATCAGTCGTACAAACCAGGACTTGGATGGTTATTTGGGAATATTTATCGAGGAACCTTCTACAACTTCTTTGTTAAATGTAAATGAAGGTTATCTTAGAATCGAGTCCTCGGAAGATAAGATAAGAATCTATCGAGCAACCTCGTCCTCGGAAGAATACTTAGATCACACCGGAAAGTTGGAAGACGTTTTGAGTCGGATTTCCAACTCTGGAAAAATTCCTTTTGTTTCCAAAAAAGTTTGGTTTGTTCAGCTCGGAGATCATATAGACTTCGAGAAAATTCGAAACTTTCTTCCGAAAAAATTTTCTTTGGTTTTTAGACCTTCTCATTTGAAACCGATCCGAGAAAAAGACCGGAGAAAGGCGCGTAACGTTGCGATTGTAGAAGGATCACCTAATTTTAAATCTTCTCTTTCTGTAAAAAAGATCGCTCCGAACCAGGTATTTTCTATACATTTAGATACGGATATGCTCGTATCTCCGTTTCCAAATATAAATGAAGATAATTCTTTCGGTGAGAGTTTATCCGAAAAAAAACTTGCGGTTCGGGATCTTTTTCACAATCAAAATGAAATTTCTTCGGCGCTTTTTTACGAACAAACAAAACCGCATCTTGGAAAAATTTCAGAACTGTACGAGGTGCTAAGCGCATCAGGAATTCGTAATGTTATAATTTGTAATGTGAATGACTCTTGTGGCACCGTCTTTCCCGAGAACGTGTTTTTAGGGGAAAATTCTGGAAGTTTATTTTTGGGTTCCAGTATATTAAGAAAAAAAGATGCACCTGTGTCTTTGGAAAATCTGCGTTTGTTGGCGAGGGAAAACGAAAGGAAAAACAACGTAAGAGAGGCATATACACACGCTTTTTCGTATCGGTCCTTTTTAAAAACGGAGGATGTATTTTTGTCCGGGGAATTGGATGTTCTTCGTCTCAAGTGGAAACTTTCTCCGGAAACTACGATGGAAGAAATTTACGGCGATCTTTTACAGGATACAAAGTCGAAAACCGTAAAAGATTCGATTTTATTTTCGGCGCTTTTGAACTGTTATTTAGATAAAAATCTTTCCGATTGTAGTTCTTATTCTTTCGAAGATATAATCGATCTTCAGAAAAAAAATCTTTTAAAAACTTTACATTTATTGAAGAGCGGTGTTTCCGTAGAACCTTTATCTTTAAAAGTTTCCGATAAAACTATTTTTTCTTTTTACGATCCTTATTTATATTATAAGAATATTCTAAAAATTGCAAGAATCAATTACGAGCCAGAAGTGGGTGAATTTGCCGGTAAACTCGCGCTTGAATTTACTAACGATCCGGACGAAATAAGAACTGTGGAAGAAATCCTTCAAGGATTGTACGCTCAAAAATATTTTTTACAAGGAAACGCACTTTCTAAAAATCAGATCCGCAGAAAAGAAGAATTATATTTGATTCTTTCGGGAAACTGGAAGGAAGCACTTAGAATTCTAAAGGAAAAAGAAGCCGAAGAAGACACTGGAAAATTTAGAGAAAGGTTATTCCAAAATTGGAGAAGGGAAATTACGGGAGCTTGGTTTTCTCCATATTCTCTTTATTCGGAGGTTTACGGAAATTCTTCTAAGTTGTTCGAGTCTTTGGATGCGGAAGAAAGAAGTCTTTTGTATCATTTGATTTTATATTCCGTTCCGTTTCAAGAAAACGAAGAATTGGATTTACTCGCCGAATCCTTGGTGGAATACGAGTGGAATACCGGAGCAAAGTCCAGGGCTCTGCGTATGGTACTTGGTTATTCTCAAGCCTTGTTTTCCAGGGGGGAGTTATCTAAAAGTAAGGATTGGATGGATAAAATTGGTTCCCGCTATAAAACGGAGTCCAAAAGTATATTCAAAGATAAGAATATTCTAAATAGTAAATTGTTATTTCATTTGGGTAAGATTGCAGAAGGAGGCGAAAAAAACGAATGGCTTTTGCTCTACGAAAGTGCGGCTTCTAAGTCTCCGAACGAGTTTATCGAATTTCTAAATTCTACGATCAGATCCAAACGTGGAAATCGTTTTAGTTCTAAGGAGAGAATGGAACTTTTGGATTGGATCGTATATTTGCAAAAACTTTGTTTTAAGAAAAACAATTCAGAAGTATTCTTTGATTTAGTTTTGGCAAAAGATCTTTTATCTCTTACTCGACCCGTGGTATTAAATTCCGTTCCCGATTATAAGGACATTCCTGTTTTTGTTTCCGTCTCTGATAAACTCAAAGAAAAACTTCCAGTGGATCAGGAATTTCTTGCCGTGATGGATTTAGGACTTGAGACCTTTTATATCCGTTTTTTAAAAGGAAAATCCAAAGGAGATCTTGCGTTTAAGGATAATCGTAAACTCAGGGCATCTTTGTTTCAATATTTAGAAGAGGCGGCGAAAGGTGGTTACGAGGTTCTACTTAGAGAAGAACTTGAAAACGAATATAGAAGAAACGTTAAACTTGCAAAAAATAAACTTACTTATCTTTATCTGAGTTCGTATCATTTTAGGATTCCTTTGGTTCCAAGAACCGAAGATAAATTTTATCTGGTAAATGATCCTCAGTCTTTAGTTTCCAATCCAGTCGTTTCCACAAAGGAAGAATTTAATCCGGAGTATCGAATTCAATTTTTAGAAAATTCTAAACTTTCAGAAAGTTGGAAGAAGTCTCTAAAAGAACTCGAGGTTTTTGAGGCGGGTTCCGGTAAGTTAGGTTCCGATTCTAAAAGTCGTCTTTATATTTTACAGGACCCTTTAGAAATCGTTGATCAGGTACATTTAAGTTTAGGCGGAAAGGCGCTCTCTGATTCTTATGACTCTCCGAAAAAAGGGAATTGGATTTTTACCTCTTCTTTTTTAGATGATGAATATTATGATATTCTAAATTATAGGGACTCTTTTTATTGGATCTCTCAGAATTTTCAAAGTCCTGGTGTGATTTTTATTGGAGAGCAGACAGATACGGCCCACGTTGACTTTTTGAAACGTTTTACAAAACGGAGCGTGGCCAAGGTTCCTCTTTATATCCGTTTTCAAGAGGCATTAGACGCAGTTAAAGAAGCATATCCTTTGGATCGGATTTGGAACGGTTATAGGCTTTATACGAATAGTCTTATATTAGAGGAATAAGTTTTAGATAGGGCTGGATAATATATCTGTTAGGTGTTGTTTTTATTATGCGTTTGCCCCAAAACCGCAAAATGTGGTAACTAACTACGGAAATTTAATGACATTAGAACTGCTTGAAAGTTCGCAAATTGCCAAATGTGACCTGTCGAGCGCCCATAGAAGCGAGACGCTGAGTTTCCACCGACCATAGAAGCGATGCATTGAGTTCCACAAAAATGTAGTAGCTACTACATTTGATTAAAAATTCCTAAAGAATTATTGTGTGAAATTTTCTTTGAGGTTTTGGAACAAGCTCTGATATAATTCGTGGCTCATGAAAAAATCAAAAACCAAGTTGAATATATTACTCATAACTATATAATAAAGTACCTAATATTTTACATAGAATCAGCGTTTTGTGATAGAATTAACGGTACTTAATTTTATAGAGATCAGTAACGTGAGCTCAGTATGACGCGAAAGGGATCGATGCGGGGTCAATAAATTGAAAGTAAAGATGAATATGTTATATAAAGTTTCCTATATACAATTTATTGACCAGAGCGAGAGCCCGGTCCGGCTGCCTGTGGCAAGCCGGATTCGCCCAGATCTCCTTACATGGAATTCACGTTATATTAGTCTTTTTTAATAATGTTTTCTGGGGATTATCTCTCACAAGGATTTGGCGCTACCTGATGTCCTACAATATCCACGAAATTGGATTTAATTTATTTTTTAGGCTCAATTTGCGAAATCCAGTTTTAACATATTTTGATTTTATATAAAGCTGTTTAGAATTTTAGGATTAAATGAGGATATGAAATATTTAACGGATTATTTTACTCTTATCTCATACAACGATTTAAACATTCGATACTTTTCACTTTTGTTGGTAAACAATTCTTAAAGAATGATAGTTTGGCAGTGTTCTAATTTTGTGTGAATTATGTTTTCTGAATATTAGAGATATTAGAGTTGTTGAAAAATTAATTCTTGATTTGTTTCTGTTGAATTGAAATGGACAATTGAAGCAATTTTGCGAATCTTCATTATGGAATTTTCAACAACTCTATTGTAAATTTAAAGAACGACCCTTCTCGTTTTAGAAAGGTCGTCTTATTGATATTAGTATCGCCTAATACTTATTAATCGCAAGGATTTGAAGCCAAAGAATATCCAGATATATCTATGGTTCCGTAAGGTCCCGGTCTGTATATATCAACTCCTTTTGGGAAATATTGTGAGGCTTCATAAGTCGGAGGATTGTGATCCAATTTGATATTTTGCGCATAAAGCCGTCTGTTTGTATCAAATAGAAACGTTAAGTCCATTTCCAAACTACAAGAGATAGTATTATTTCCAACGCTTTTTTGAGAACCTCCACCTAAATCCGCTTTACCTAATGGACGAATCACAACTCCGTACCGATTTCGATAAATTACATTATTTTCTATTTTATTTTCGTAAGTAGTTGTATCTACAAAGATACCTACCCCATAGTTATAGTTAGGTGCATTTTTGGAGCCGATAAAATTTCCGCTTATGGTATGTCCTCCTGATGGCACGTTAGATATATTTGCAGGAAAGATTCCAATTCCTTGAGAGATCGTATTGTTTCTAACTTTAGAACCGTATGCTCTCAAAGCGATTGGGTTCTGTAAATTGAATCCGGCTATGGTAGAGTTTTCTCCGAGTAGGATTATTTCTTTAAGATCATCTGCATGAAATTGAATTGTAGTCGGTTTTGGAACTGGATGGTTTCCTGATTTATCATAAAATAGGACGAAACCTAATCCTTTTCCTAATTCATCCCCAATCAGAGTGGCTCCATCCGGAATTCGAATTGGAAATTTTTCTCCAGTTTGTTCAGAGTATTCACCTGGTGCAACATGGACGTCGTGTCTATTTCCTGCCAAAGCAATCGCTTTGGTAAGTGTTCGAAGTGGTGCATCCTTAGATCCAGGCCAGCTATCATTTCCGACAACCTTATCTACATAGAGAGGTATTCGAATGGTTAGACTCAGAGAATCATTTTTATTTGGATTAGATATATTCAAATTCGTTGGGTCGATAACTCCGGATAGAAGTGCTAAGTCGGATTCTCCACCTTCTTTTTCGTTTGTACAACCGCCTAACAGTAAAATGATGCTAAGCCATAGCAATAAAAATCGTGTCATTGATTTCTCCTAATTGGGCGACGATAAAATTTTATGTTTCATCGTCAAATTAGCTCAATTAACAGAATTTGTTTGGATATTTTTCACAAAAGTGTAAAAAGTTCTGCTTTTAAGTTGTAAGACTATAAAAGAATTTATAAAATTATAAATATAAAATTTGTTTCTATCTTAAATAACGTGAGTTCGGTTGAGAAAGACTTCTCTAAAAGTATGAGTTCCTACAATTTTAGAATTTGTTTGTAACATCGTGATTTTGTGAGAGTTCCTACATCCATTTTTTCGCGGTAAAACAAAATTTTAGGGAACAGATTCCTTATGCCGAGCTCACGTTATTTAACTTGAGTTTGGTTGAGAAAGACTTTTCTAAAAGTATGAGTTCCTACAGTTTTGAATTTGCTTGTAACATCGTGATTTTGTGAGAGTTCCCACATCATTTTACAGACAAACCTAAATTTTGTGGTAGTTCCTGGCTTGAATACGACAGAACTACTCGGACTCATGAAAATAGTACCAAGTTATTAACCATAACCAACCCCACAAGTATTTAGATTTCAATATTAAATCTTGTGGGAATTACGACAAATCCTCTGTAAAACTGAGTTCCCACCCTTATTTTTGGGTGGGGGTAACTCAATGAATTGCTTCCCATGGGTCGCAATTCAGGTGGAGAAATTCGGAAGACTTTTCTCTATCAGAAAAACATGCTTTTTGCAAGTAAAAAGACTCATTCTTGTCGGAACACTTGAAAAATGTGCGTTTTTGAGCCTTCTGATTCTAAAATCCTATTCAACTTGTGGGGTTGGTTATGGTTATTAACGACTGAATTTGCGAAAAAAATAGCGGTACTTAGAAAATACTGCAAATTCGGGATTTACGGCATTTTAGAGTAAGACCCAAAACATTCAAATTTTTGAAACAATCTAACACAAGTATTCTATTTATGCGTCGGAGTAGTATAAACTTCTATTCTCTAAATTGTAATAGTTCCCACATTTAAATACTACAATTCTAATCATAAGAATCGAGTCTCTCCTGGCTTAATTTAACGGAATTTCAAACCGAATAAGAAGAATCGGATCTGGGTTTCAGATATTACTTTTTAAGATTTTTCTTTGGTTGGATTTACCTTTGTGTAATACTGGATTTTTATTCTCGGAAAGTAGTCGATTTTATATTCTAAGTCAGTATGAATTTGGTATATAACCAATGCGAAAGGGATCGGTGAATGAACTAAAGCACAACGCTTTCCTTAAACTCAATGCATCGCTCCCTGAATGCCGATCCTTAGAGAGGTATTCGCTGAGCTTCCTGGGTTGCTCGAAGTAACTCAGCGTCTCACTCCCTGAACTCAGCAAAACGCTTTTTACGAAAGCGTTGGAAACTCAGCGTCTCGCTTCTACGGTCGCTCGACAGGATCAAGTATTGGTATTTTATAAAAACTGAATCTAGTTCTGGAATTTCACAATAACTTGACCAGAGCTAAGAGCCTGGTCCAGCCTTTGCTTGCAAAGGTTGGATTCGCCCCCATTTTACATTATGGAAAATTTACAGTAGTCGGAGAAATGGTAAAAGTTTACTACTTTAGACACATGAAAATAATATTATTCTGAGTTTATTTCAAAACTTAAAATGTGGGATCTCACACAAAAAAGCTAATAATTTTGGATCAGACTTAATTTTTGAGAATTTCTGTATCTTTGGTAAAATTTCTTGTAGGTAAAACAAAGATCTTTAGACGGACTATTTGTTTGAATGTATTCTGTAAGAGTATATATAATTTTTATTATATAGGAAATGAAAGCCGATTCGATGAACGATTTCAGGATACGATCTAAAAATACTGACTCACGTTTTAAAATGTTGATTCGATTTCTCCGATTAACAAACCGATTTTTTCTTTGCCTTTGGTCCGGTGCCAGTCGTTTCTAGCATTGAAGTATAGAAACCATTTTTTTTCTATTGGATGAAACTTAACATCCATAGCATAAATATGGCTCTTCATCCAACCGCTTGAAGGAGAAAGGATCGGTTCTTGAGAAAGAAAATCCCATTCAATTCCATCGAAAGAATTTAAAAGATAAATCGAAGAACCGGAACGACCGTTAGTATCTTGATAGATACAGTTTTCAAAGCCTACAAAACCATTTTCTGTTTTTAAAACTTTAATGGATCCAGAGGCTAAGTTGCGATTGGAAGTATCAGGAAAGATTAAAGGGTTCTTTAAAGATATGTAGGGCCCCAAAATTTCATTCGATTCAGCAACGCCGATATAAGTAGGTTCACAAAATCCACAATCTGGAATTAAACTGAGAGACGCGCTGTAATAAAGTCTATATTTGTTTTCTATTTTCACGATACAAGGATTTCCGATCGATTTACCGTAACGTGTATGCACGTGCCAATTTAAGGAAGGTTCTAAAATCTTTTTTGGGGAGGACCAGGTTTTTAGATCCTTTGAAGTGCGTATTTCGATATGTGAGTTCCATTTCCAAAATGAAAACCAAGAAAAGATGATTTGGAACGGGGTATAGCGTTCATACAATAAATAGAATATATTATTTTCTTTATATATAAAAGATCTCATTCCGTGTCGGAATAAAAGTCTACCCGAATCCCACTTAAACCCATCTTCGGATTCATATCTATGTATTCCAAAAAGAGTATGACAAAAAAGATGAAATTTCCCATCCGGAGATTCGGTGTTTAAAAGTAACGAAGGATCTGCGATTAAAGGTGTAAAACGCGGGCTTTTGAGAATTGGGTTTTGGGGATATAATTTCCAATTGATCTTTTTGAAGTCTGATGTTTTCATAAAGTAGAGTTTTGAACTTTCAACATCTCATTGAAGAAAGGATTTCCATTTTTTTAATGCAGGATCTTTTTTACAGGACTTCAGTGGTTTTGTTCTTAACGTCTGAATTGTAATCACTGTATAATCTTTATGATTTACAACTGCATCCATACAAATACATCCATATCCGTAATGTATATTTGTGCTGACCCATTCTGAGGGTTTAAATTTGGGCCATTCCCAATCATCTTTTAACTGGTAACCACCTTGAACGCCAAGAATCCATTCGCCGTCACGATCGTATAAAGTAATGTTAGCTGGAGAGGGATTGTGAAACCATCCACAGCGTGTTTCTAATAAATCTTGTTTTGAGAAAAGTGGAAAGATGGAGATTGAAATGAATAAGATTAAAAATTTGTTTAACATACTACCTTTCCTAACTTATACTTTCATTACTGATGACTGTATAACAAAATATTTAATATTTTTACTTAAATAGGTTTTTAAAGACTGTGATATTCTATATTTCTAAGTAAAAATTCTTTAGAAATACTAACTTTTCATTGTGCCATAATAGAACCATAACTTTATTATGCGTTTATAATGCGAATGGTAGAGAATTTATTTGTATAGTTCAAAATTAAAAACACTCTAAAATCTAAGTAACGTGAGTTTGGCGTTAGAAAATTGAAGCCCGCTTGGGCTCTGGTCAATAAATTGTATGCAGGAAACGTTAGCCGCGCATATGTTGGATCAGGCTTTGAACGGATAGGGTCTGTATACGAACAGTTTTATATTAGAAGAATAGAATTTACTCGGTCGGTCCATTTTTCTGGATGGAATATTCCATGACGCGTAAGCTTTTTTATTAAAAAATCGATTGTCGGAACAAAGGAAACGGGCGGTTCCGCTTCGCGGACCGGGCTTTCCGCTCCAGTCAAGTTATTGGGAAATTTTCAAAAAAAGTTCTATTTTTCTTTGTTTTCAATAACTTGACTCCGCATCAATCCCTACCGCGCAGTGAATTCTAAATCTCGCAGGAGTTTCCACAGTTTGCAGTGAATTCCAAACTTCGTAGGAAGTTCCCGCAGTTTGCAATTTCTTCCGTGTCCACTCTTCGGGGGAAGTTCACCGTTCCTCGCTAGAACCTACGCGACGGACCTTGTCGTATCGCCCTAAGGATTTTTTTCCAGGATTTTCACCGCGTCTTGATTCAAAAGTTTTCTTGCGTGTTCTAAAGGAGTATGTCCCCATCGGTTCTTCAAGTTTCTATCGGCGCCATGTTTGAGAAGATATTGGATGGTCTCAATACTATTCCATCTGATTGCTTCAAATAAGGGAGTTTGTCCGTTGTCGTCTTTAGAGTTTATATCTGCACCTTGTTTGAGAAGATATTCGATGGTCTCAATCTCATTCCATTTCATTGCTAGATGCAAGGGAGTCTGCCCGTTGTTATCTTTAGAGTTTATATCTGCGCCGTGTTTGAGAAGATATTGGATGGTCTTAATCTCATTCCATTTCGTTGTTATATGCAAGGGAGTTTGTCCGTTGTCATCTTTAGAGTTTAAATTTGCACCGTGATGTACTAGGAATTTTACTACATCCAAATTCCATCCAATCGCGGCTTTGTGTAAAGGGGTTTGATCGTTTTCATCTTTGGCGTTTATATCCGCCCCGTGTTCCACAAAAGACTGAACCAGTTTTAAATTCCCATATCCCGCTGCTATATGTAGAGGAGTCTCTCCTTCGGAAGAGGAAATATCAAGATCCGCTTTCCCCTTTTCTACGAGTAGTCGAGTGATTTCGAATTTTTGAGTCTTATCCGTTTTGATTTCCTGATTTATGGCAAAGATTAACAGAGAGTGATTGTCAAACTCTGTGTTTGGGTCCGCACCTTTTTCTAACAGTAGATTTACGATTTCCACGTTTCCTTCTTGGACTGCGTAACCCAAGGGCGTTTTGTCATAGTATGGAAGATTTATATCCGCCCCCAAATCGATCAGTTTACGAACTCCGGCTATGTCGTTTTTTTTGATCTTTACGATCAATCGACCCGATCTCCAAGTACTCGGTAGTTTCCAGTAATAGTTTGCGGTCAACGGAATGGTAATCGGGAGTAAGACCGTATCCGCTACGATACAAAGTGGAAGATCAATGATTATAAATATAAGAGCTATTTCATTGGTAAAAGGAGCATCGAGCCAAAGTTGTACTCCTCCATAAATTAATTTCGGAAATTTTCGAGCGTCTCGGTTCGATGGAGAATCTAGATTGCTATTCATCGCTTTCGATACGAGTGTCTTATACGAAGTTTCGTATAACGAAGCGAATGAGAAGCAGTTCCAGGAACCCGTTATAGCTAAGATGAACATCGATCGTAAAAAGACTTTTAACATAGATTGATTATTCATTTCTGAGCGGGTTTTGTTTGAAGCAGTGTCTTACGTTCTTCGATGGAAAGATCGATGAGATTTTTCATCCTTTCCTGAAATTTTGAGAAATTACGGTCTGCTTTTTCAAACTCTTTATAAAAAAAATCTGAACCGGAATGATAACGAAGATAACCTACAAAATCTTCGTTGTTCCAATTTTTAGAGGCTAATTTTTCTATACGAATCGTTTTGAATTCTTCTTTGGAAACAAGTAGAGAGTTTTTGAATTCCTCCAGGATTCTTTTTTTACCTTCAAATTTTTTTTCGTCGTTTAGATTCGAATCGTATAACGTGCGTAATTTGTTTGCCGTGGAAACCAAAAGTTTTTTTAATTTTTGAGATTCTTCTTTTTTTAAAAGGATTTCTTTTTTGATCGGACTATCTTTACCTTCTACAGATTCCAAAAAATGAAAGGTTCCTTCTTCTTCTACAAAACTCGCATAACTCTCGTTAAAGATAGAATCTCCCGGAAAATAAACGGTGGCGTGCGCCATTTCGTGAAATACAAGTGAGGCGACTTCATAAGGTTTTGTGTCCTCAAGCTGAGAAGAAAAAATAGGATCTTCAAACCAGCCCAAAGTGGAATACCCCGCCGTGATTCGGATTCTAGTATCCAATCCTTTTTTTTGTAGTTCTTTTTCTTCTTCCTTTGTTTTGTCCAAATCAAAGTAACCTTTATAAGGAACGGTTCCGGCAATCGGAAACCACCAAGTATAAGATTCCAATTTAAGAGGATAACAAGCGGTTACGTGCCAACCGATTTCTTTTCGATCCAATTGAACAAAAGATTTAAAACCAGCAGAAGGATTGAGGGATAGTTCTTTGATTCCGTATTCTCGGAATGTTTCTACTTCTTGTAATTTGATTTTTAATTCTTCTTTTGTATTGGGATCTTGTAGAACGGATTGAATGGATTTTCGTTTTAATAAAATGTCTAGTTGTCCGGTTCCTAAATGCCAAAGATAACTTACACAATTTTCGAACGTGAAACAAAGTAAAGTTAAGAATAAGATATTATAGAATCGAATTGTAGTTTTAGATTTACGTTTGTTTATAGAAGTAAAAAAATTGAATTTAGGTTCTAACATGGAATGGATACGTTCTCTCCCCGTCTTTAACGGAATTCTTTTAGCCGTTCTGATTTTGATTCTGATTTTTCCAAAGGATTGTTCGTTGTCTTCTATTTTCTATGGTAAAAAACCGATCAGCCCTAGAGAACAGAAGAGCGCGATCGAAATTCAAAATTCTTTTAGAAATGTTTATCGTCTTGCAAAGGATTCCGTGGTTTCCATTCGAACAAAAAAAAGTGAATCGATTACAAGTCCTTATCACTATTTTGATTTTAGAAACGAAAGACTCGCTTCTTTTGGGAGCGGATTTTTTGTTCATGAAAAAGGTTATATAGTCACGAACTATCACGTGATCGAAGACGCGGAAAGTATAGAAGTAATTACTTCCAACGGAAGCGTTCATCCCGCAAAATATATAGGAAGTCACGAAAGGGCAGACATCGCACTTTTAAAAATCAGGGAAGGTTCTGGATTGCGCGCGGTTGTATTTGGAGATTCGGATCGGATTGAAGTAGGAGACTGGGCGATAGCGATTGGTTCTCCTTTTGGTTTAGAACGTTCCTTTAGCGTAGGAGTTGTTTCGGCCAAATATAGGGAGGATTTAGATGAGACCGGACAGACTCATATTCAAACCGATAGTATGATCAATCCGGGTAGCAGTGGCGGACCTCTTTTGAATATCTACGGAGAAGTTATCGGAATCAACCGATTGATTCGAAGTGAAACTGGTCGTAACTCCGGTATCGGTTTTGCAATTCCAAGCAACTATGCTTTGAAGATTATACGAATGATAGAGTCCAATCAAGGCAGACATATTCGTTCCGCGATTTTAGGAGTGATGGCAACTGTTCCACTTCCGGATCATAGAATTGCTCTTGGAATTCCAGAGTCTTGGAATGGGGTTCTCGTTTATGATATGGATCCACAGTCTTCTGCTGAATTAGGTGGAATTAAACGTTACGATTTTATTCTAGAAGCGAATGGAATACAGATCAAAAATATTAATGATTTACGAGAACAGGTTGGAATAGTAGGACTTGGGGGCAAGATCAAGCTACGTATCTACCGGGAAAAATCGATGCAGGAACTTTCGGTAAAGTTGATTCAGAAATAAATGGATAAGAATTTTTTAGAGGAAAAAGAGAAGACTGGATGAGAAGAAACATCGTTCACAGCGGAGCAGACGCTCTGATCTATGAAATCAGACAGATCGTAGCCGTCGCAAAAAAATTAGAAGCACTGGGGCTTCAGATTACTTACGAAAACATAGGAGATCCCATCTTAAAAGGAGAATCGATTCCAGATTGGATGAAAGAAATAGTTTCCAATCTGATCTTAAAAGACAAATCCTGGGCTTATACGGCCACACAAGGATATGAACCAACTCGTAAGTTCTTAGCAGAAAAAGTGAACGAAAGGAGAGGCGCTCAGATTACAGCGGACGATCTTTTGTTTTTTAATGGACTGGGAGACGCGGTCGCAAAAATTTTCGGTTTTATGAGAAGAGAGGCGAGGGTATTAGGACCAAGCCCGGCGTATTCTACGATTTCTTCTGCGGAAGCGGCGCATAGCGGATATGAACACCTAACGTATAACTTACTTCCGGAGCACAATTGGATGCCGGATCTAGAGGATATGGAAAACAAGGTGAAATACAATGATTCTATAGCTGGAATTTTACTAATCAATCCAGATAATCCTACCGGTGCAGTATATGATAAAAGTTTAATGAAAAAGATAGTGGCGATCTGCGAAAAATACGATCTGATGCTTATCTGTGACGAAACTTATGCACACGTAAATTATTCCGATCATGGTCCACTTCATCTTTCGGAAGTAATCGGAGATAAAGTCCCCGGAATGGCGCTTAGATCCATTTCCAAGGAATTTCCCTGGCCTGGAGGACGTTGCGGATGGTTGGAAATATTTAACAAAGAGAAAGATCCGGTTTTTAGTCGTTACGTAAAATCGCTGTTAGACGCAAAGATGCTCGAAGTATGTTCTACTACTTTGCCGCAGATGGCAATTCCAGAAGTGTATTCTCATCCTGGTTTTATTCCTCATTTAAAAAGAAGAAACGAAAAATTCAAAAAACGTGCACACGTCGCAACCGAATATTTTGCAGGATTAAAAGGGGTCAAGGTAGTAGAGCCAAAAGGAGCTTTTTATCTTACGGTCGCTTTTGACGACGGCGTCTTAAATTCTTTTATGAAGTTGAACGTTGAAAATAAAAAGGCGGACCAATTTATCCAACCTCTATTGGCTTCTGCGGCAAACGACAGAAGGTTTGTATATTATTTACTTGCGTCTACGGGTATTTGTGTGGTTCCTTTATCTGCGTTTTGTACTTTAAAGGACGGATTTCGCGTAACGTTGTTGGAGGAAAACGAGGAAAAATTCAACTGGATTTACAAAACGCTTCGGGATAAAATCGGCGAGTATATCGCTTCCGCCTAACGTATAACTGAAACCAAAATGGGGACTCGAGTTTGAAAGAGCCGCTCAAGATCGGTCTGATGGATTCTGGAATGGGCGGTTTGTCCGTTTTAAAGGAACTTCTAAAATATGATTCTGAATTGGAAATCGTATATTACGGAGATCTAAAGAACAGTCCTTATGGAGAAAAGGACGCTTCTAAAATTTTAGAACTTGTCAGAGGTGTTTGTAATCTTCTACAAAAGGAAAACGTAAGTGCGATTCTGCTCGCCTGTAATACCGCAACTTCCGCGGCCGCACAAACTCTCAGAAAGGAGTTTTCAATTCCTATTTTCGGAATGGAACCTGCAATTAAACCTGCAATCTTACAAAATCCAGGAAAGAAGGTGGCTCTACTTGCCACTCCGGTTACACAAAGAGAAGAAAAATTACAAAGGCTAAAATCCGAATTAAAGGCAGAAGAATTGGTTCTGTCTATTTCTTGTCCCGGTTTGGCCGGACTTGTGGATCAGGGAAATTTTGACGAAGCCGAAAAATATCTCCGACCCATATTAAAAGATCTGCAGGAGCGGAATGTGGAGAACTTGGTACTAGGTTGTACACATTACGTTTTTCTAAAACAGATTATTCTAAAAAACTTTCCGAATGTAAAAATTTACGACGGAAATTCAGGAACTATCAAACATTTATTAAATTCGTTGCAAGTTCCAGAAATTGTTTTAAATGGAAGTCAAAATACTCGGTCTATCTATAAATTGGTTCTGAACAGCGAGGAAGAGTTTCATTTTAGGTTGGCTTGCGAACTTTTATCTTTGAAAGAATAGAGTTGTTGAAAGTTCAGATTAACAGAACTGTTTCAATCGACCGTTAGAAACAGATGGAAAATGGATTTTTCAACAATTCTAATAAAAAAGTTTACTCTACAGCACAAAGGGAAATTTAATCTTAAATTCTATCATTATTTCCGACTTTTATTTGAATTATATTTTAACGTAGTTTCACGTAAAAAGTCTTGATTCTGAACAAAGTTGGAATCTGAACTTTACAGATTGATTCTTTAAATGTGGGAACTCTCACAAAATCACAATTTTACCAACCAATTCTAAAATTGTAGGAACTCATACTTTTAAAAAATTCTTTCTCTAACGAAATTACATTAAAATGAGATTTAAATTTTGATGATGAACGTAAAAACAGAGGTTTTGTGCAAAAAATCGGATTGGACGATGATTTTTTTACTGATCTTTATAAAATTGAGTACCGTTAATTTTATCACAAAACACTGATTCTATGCAAAATATTAGGTACTTCTATTATATAGTTATGAGTAGTATTTCATAGTAGTTCCTACAATTATCAAAGTTTAACTGGTAAGTCCACGATTTATAGTAGTTCCACATCTATTTTTTTACGAAAAAAGATAAAACGGATTTCTCCAAAAATTCACGTTATTGAAGTATAAACGATTTAGTATATTAAATTTTTGTTAATATAGGGTATTTTAACCTAACCTGATTCTATTATCTTTTTCGAATTATATGTTACGATATATAAAAATTTTGAATGGAGATATATGAAAATGATACAAAATATTTTGCGAAAGAAAAAATCTGAAAAATGGAACCAATTAAAAAACTCTAAATTTTTCAGAGGTTATTACCTGTTTGTTTTTTTGTTTCTATTTGATTGTTTGCCTGATCCACAATCTTCTGAAAATAATTTATTTCTATCTTTGCTTTCTCTTTCCAAGGACCAAAGTATAACACTAACAAACGATAAATCTACTGGAAAGTCTAAAGCGACACGGAAATATGGCTGGGTTACTTTTACATCCCAAGTAACCGGAAAAAAAATCCAAGCAGACCCTGAACGACCTGACGGATGGTTAAGAGTGAATGCTTCGAGTAACACGGATTTTACGACGTTCACTTTATATCAGGATGAAGGAAATCCAGATTGTATCCAAGGCGGCCCTATCCGGATCGAACCTACCGCGTATCGAAATTATTATTGGAATTGGTGGCTTGGAGGAGGTGCGGGTAATTACGCCTATTATCCTAAATATAAAGATGGTTCTAACAAACTTCAAATTTATGTTTTAAAAGTCAGCGGCTGTTTGGAATCAGGAGATAGAGTCTTATTTTCGGATTATGATACTATCACTCAGGATGATTATTTCGTCATAGATTGGGATGGAGGCAGCTGGAATGAATATCTTTTTCTTTGGAATAAATTTCCTAAGATTCAGAGAGGGTATTTTTATGTTCAATTGAACGGAGGTCCTGAGGAATAGAGAGAATAAGAATTCTAGAATATTATGAAATAAAGAAGAGGTGAATAATTTCGTCTCTTCTTTATTTTCTATTTTAATATACTGGCGAAAAAGGGAATGTATGTTTTATTTAGTTTTTTGAATCCACAGGTTTTAAACTATATAGAAATCCAATCATAGATACATAAACCGTCATAATAATCGGGCTAAACCACCAACCGAAACTTTCGAAATAAGAACCATCCGCGGTTATGATATAATACACGTGACCAGGAATACTTACCGTTACATAAGTCGTAATAAACCAATAGCCAATTTTATGACCTAATTTATTCGTAAATCCATATACTTTAAAAAATATCTTATGTTCCCAAATAAGAGCGAATGCACTGTAAAGCATTACTGCAAATAATCCTATATCAACAATTGGAGTCATAACTTGACCCGGATCGGCTTTTCCGTCGCGCAGATAATGAGCGAAGTTAATTAAATGAAGTGTAAAACCCATCGTAAACAAAAGTGGAAGAGATTTTTCGGCGTGAAATTTCAACATAGATTTCCTCATAGTTGATCACTCATTTTTTAAGAAAGGTAAGTGATCGTTACTTTTTTTAAAAAAAACACTTAGATTCGCTTGCTGTCAAAACTTTTAATCTACTTTTATAAAAGCATCAGTTGATTCTAAGTATAAAATATAAAAGTAGAACTCACTTATTATGACTTAATAAAGTGAGTATTGCTTACTGTTCTATAAATTAAAACGTTCGTTTTTAAGATAAATCTAGCGGAAATTTTACGGTTTGATTGCGGCTGTATCTACTAAAAATTCAAGAAAGAAACTTTTTGATAAGGCAGTTTTGATATTCAGTTGATTTAAGACAGTGATAGAAAATGTAAAAATAGTTGATTTCGTATTTTATTAGGGGATTGGTTTTAAAAATAAAAGTTTATACTGCGCTAAGAAAATTTAAAATTAATTATAATTTTATAATATTCTTTAAATATAAATTTAAAAGGATCAAAAATGACTCTTTAAATTTGTATTGAGTCGGGTTTAAATTTTTTTATCTCACAAAATTCAATTATTGAAGTATAAAAATTAATCTATCAAAAAGATTTGGCCGTCGTGATTTCCGACTAAAATCGGTATTAATTCTTTGTCTAGGATGATTATATCCTTTCCTTCCATTCGATCTATATTGAAGTTTTCTGTTATAAAACTTTGAATTTCTTTTTGATGAACATCGAATATTTTATTTTTAAAAGTTAAAATTGGATGTACTGATAAAAGATAATACCCTGGTTTTTCCAAAAATTGAATTGCGAGTTTTTTATCAATTTCGGTTCTACCTAAGTTTTTATTAATGTTTTCTATTATCGAGTCTATTTTTTTATAAAGTGGATGTTTTAGATTTACTTCATATCCTGGAAAATGTGGTTCTGTCATATTCGAATTCAATTATATACTTTTATTGACTTGTAGATATAGATTTTTAAACAACTCTAATATAAATTTGATAAGTACAGAAATTTTTTCTATAAAACACAGAACACTTGCAAGATTTTATGAACTCACGGCGTTTACAAGTTTCTTTTGATTGATATCTTCATACAAAATCTAAGTTTTATCCAATTTAAATCTTTAAAAGATCTGAAATCTATTTAGGAAAACAATCAAAACATTCTATTTTTTAAATCCTCAAATAAAATTAAATCGGACTATCGCTTTGGTATAAAAGTGTTTGATTTTTTACATTAGAGTTGTTGAAAAATTCCATAGTGAAGATTCGTAAAATTGCTTCAATTGTCCATTCAATCCAATACAAACAGATCAAGAATTAATTTTTCAACAACTCTATTCAAAAAAGACTTTGTAATAAAGATTCAAGATATTCTATTTTATAGGGATCAGTAGAATCTCTAAACCAAATAAAAAAATACTAAAATACTATAATAAATTTAAATTCTATAAAATAATATTTAATGAATATGTTCTAAAAACAAATATTTGAAATTTACAATTTTATTGAGTTTATCAAAAATGCCTCTTTGATTCAAATTATCTAATATTTGATTGAATAAATCTGGGCTTATCTCTCCTGCCTCGTAGGAGTCTAAGTCAAAAGCTTCTTCCGGAAATTCATAAAAACCTTGATACTTCCAAGAACCTGAATTATTCGGATCTTCTCCTTCTAGTCCAAAAGATAAAGTTCCGTCTTCAATTGCAAAAACGGCTACGGTTTTATCTCCGTGTTCGATGGAAAACTTTTGAATTCCTTCCTCAATTGCTTTTACAAGTTTTGGTGAAAATACTTTGTCTCTTTTTTTCAAATAAGCTACAATTTTTCCACAACCGTTCCCTTTAGCCCTACCTAAAGCGGTGTATCCTTCCTGATTTGGGGTATTAGGATTAGCGCCACATTCTAAAATAAAAGAGAAAGGTTCTAAATATTCGTTTTCGGATGCCAAATTTACAAGACATTCGCCTATAATGACGTTAGGCGTTCTTTGGATAATCTTTTGCATCATATCAATCGAATGCGAATCCGATTTTTGATACAAATACCAAGCCGCGGCTTGCGGTAAAAAAGCGGCAGAACCTTTGGGAGTTAAAATCTGCATGGATAAAAAAGAAGGAATCAAAGAAAGTATAGTTTCAAAAGTTTGAATATCTACGGTTTCTATCGCTTTTTGGACCTCGTTATTGATTACATGATATTTCTCCAGAGTTTCTATAAAATTAGAATCTTGAACCAAAGGTTGGAAGTTTTCATCTTGTAAAAAGCGATTTTTTGACGAACCCATGATTAAACAATCTCGGATTGAATTCAACATTTCCTCTTTATGATCGGTTACTGCGTAATAACGTGCTTTCTGAAAAAATATATTAGAATTTATGCAATTATCATCCTTTAAAAATGACATCGTTTCCATAATTTCATGATCTTTTAAAATTGCGGCCAAGGAAAACGAATCTGCAACAAATTCTTCGGCTCTTGTATCTTTTTTTCCCGCTTTTAATACTTTGATAAAATCATCTTTGCGAGAAATAAAAACTTCTCTCCAAATCTCTTTTGCTTTTTTCAAATTTCCAGAATTAAGAAATTGTGTAAATTTACCGTATTCTTTTTTACACCAGCTCGAAAGGATCGAGAATTCTCGACCTAAAGAATTTTGAATTTCATCGTAGCTGATTGCTAAAATTTGGTCTGGAAAATGGTTTTTAGATCTTTTTAGGCTCATATTTTTTAGAATCCTTATATTTTATTCTTTGTAAATTTATAATGTACTAAACTAAAGATTTGTTTTTTGCATTTTAAAAATCTAATCTTGAAACCACTTAAGTCTAAGTTTACAAATTTTTTTGTTTTTGCAATTATGCCAGAGTGATAAAAAGTTTTATTTTTTTCTGGTTCCATAAATAACCCGATTAAATGTATTTAGGAAAGATTGAATTATAATTTTTGAATGTGATTTTTTTAAAAAAATATCGTTTATTTCTTTTTCAATTTCAATTGGTTCTATACAAGTGGAATAAAACCATTTTTCATCTTTAACGGATGCACTGACGGTTATGAGTTTTTCCTCGGTTATATCTTGTATAAAATGGACCGCTTCTTGATACATTTCGTCGTAATCTCCGTAAAAGTGCGTATGGAAAAAGTCCATAAAAACGGATAATTCATCCCCTTCTGTAGTTAATAAAAATGTTTGGAAACCTTTTGATAAAAATTTTAGGTTTATAAAATACGAATCTTCGTACTGATTTTTTTTAAAGTTAATTTCTGAAAACCAGTCTGGTTTTTCTTCGGATAATTTCTGAATCAGATATTTGGATAAGTTATCATTTTTAAATTTTTCGATATTCATAATAATGATAGTAGCAATGTGTTAAAAAATCAATTCCATGAAACAAAATAGATGGAGAATTCGTTCTTCAACAATTTTATTATCTTAATTCAATAATGCAAAATCGATGTTATGCGATTGAGCGGTACCGAACTCAGATTTTAACCCTTCTAAAAAATACATCAGAATTTCTCCTTTGTTTTTTGCGGCAATTTTACCTCTGGATGTGAAGATAAAAAATGGACTTAGAAGTTTATAGCTTTCTTCCGAAACGTTGATTTTTCCCGCTTCTCCGGATGATTCCATTCGGCTTGCAATGTTTACCGTATCTCCCCAAATATCGTAGCTGAATTTATTTTTACCGATTACTCCTGCTGCAACCGGACCTGTATGAAATCCGATACGAACGTCCCAATAGGGAATTCCATTTTTCTTTTTTTCTTCTTTGAGTTTTTGAATTGCGTCGCACATTTTGAGAGCCGCAAGCGCTACGTCAAAAACGTGAGTCTGATTTACTTCCGGAACTCCTCCTACACACATAAAACTGTCTCCGATCGTTTTGATTTTTTCGAGACCGTGATCCGCACAAATCTGATCGAATAACGAGAAACATTCGTCTAGATTGGAAATCAATTCTTCGGGAGACATACTTTCTGAAATTTGTGTAAAACCTTTAAAATCGGTAAATAAAACAGTCGCTGAATTTATGGATACGGGCGCCACTCGATTGTTCTTTTTGAGTTCGGCTGCAATGGAAACCGGAAGAATATTGTGTAATAATCGGTCGGATTCGTCTCGCGCGTCTTGAAGCCTTTTTTCAAAAATCTCGTTTACGTTTTCTTGATAGTCTTTACTTTGTTCGAATATGATTTGCCAGGCTTCATTGCGATCTATATTAGGAATTGTAAAAATGATTTCTCGCATCAATTCGCGCATATTATTTTCTACTCGGATCAAAAAGGAAATGGAAAATCCAGTTCTATTATAATCAAATTGTCTAAAATTATTTAAAGTCGCTTCTTTAAAACGGGAATTGATTTCGGTCGTATTATTACGAAGTGCTAATATGCGTTCTATATAAAGTCGATTATAACGGTCAAAATTATATTCGTCGTAGTGAAATAAAAATCGATTTCTTTTTGCCCATTCTCGAATTAAATTAAAAGGAGGCTCTTCGGTTTGTTCTATTTTTGGAAATTCAATAGAAAGTCTGGATAGGATTTCACGATTGGCTTCTCCCGACGTTTTACCGTCGTAACCAATCTGAATTTGAAGTGGTTCCGGTTTGGAAAGCTCTTCAATTAGATGATGATAAAAGTAACGAGCTATTTCGTATGAGATTAAATTACGTAACGTTTCCATTTGTATTACCGAGTAAATAATTTTCTTTTAGACTTCCAGCCTTTTAATTTGACAAAAAAACTTTAAATAGATTCTGATCATTGTATTTATAGATTTAGTGTTTAGAAAAAATTTTTAGATGATTTTATTTACAATTTTATATTTTGATTTTTTGAGAATAGAGTTGTTAAAAAGTTAATTGTTTCCATTGCATTGAAATAGACGATTGAATCAGTTTTGTTAAACTGCGCTATGAAAATTTCAACAACTTTAATTGAATTTTAAATAAATCATCATTTATATACATAATTTTACTCAATTTACGGAGAGTCTCCATGAATATCGTTACTAGGTATCGGTTAACGCAAGTTCGGTAGAATCCAATGCGAAAGCGATTGAGGCGGGATGAACAAATTGAATTTAGGAAGAGATTTTGTCATTCCTCAATTTGTTCATCGGAGCTGAAAGCGCGGTCCGGCGAACGCCGGATTCGCCCAATTTTTTACGTAGAATCCTACGTTTCAAAGTGAAGTGATACTCATTATGAATTCTTTTTTTGTAAAACGTAAAATTATTCGTGAGAACACTTGTTTGAGAAAAGTTCTTTCTATTTTTTCAATTTCAAATTACGTTGAATGAAATCGATAGGAAAGATTAAATTAAAGGTAGAAAAATTTACATGGATTTTGTGATAAGAACCGAAAAAATTTCCGTTATGGAAACAAAACTAAAACTTCAAAAAAATAAAATGAATTCAGATTTTTATAAAATTATAATATTCGTATTGTTTTTTTCTACTTTTTTTAGCCCGGGGGTGGCGGAACAAAAACAAATCAAGAAATATGTTCTTATCTCGGAAGGTAAGTTGAACGTAAGAGATAAACCTAAAAATGGAAAAGTGCTGTTTCAATTGCAAAAAGGTGAATCCGTTTTTGTAAAAGAAAATTCGAGTTCCGATGGTTGGGTGGAAATATTTACAAAATCGGAAACGAAGGGGTTCGTAACTACTGAATTTTTAGGTAAAAAATCTCCGGAAGAATTAGAAAACGCAAAACTTTTCGGCTCGGTTTATACGGATACACAAGGTTCTAGATTTCGATCTTTGGCAATTCGAACAAAAGACGGATGGATTCCTGCTGGACCTGGAGAATACAAAGCGGAAACTCTCTTTTTAGAAAAAAAGATTCTTAAAACAAAAGAGAATGCAACCGTATACGAACAAACGAACGTGGCTGGAGAATTTGTCCCTGAAAAAAACGACAAAGCCGGTTGCGAAGAATATGACGTTTTAAAGGGGAATTTAAATTCTTATAAGAAAATTAATACTTTAAAATATTCTATATTTGGAATGTTTGGTTCTAAAATAGGAGATCAGGTCCGTTCTGAAAAATGGATTCCTTCTGAAAAAATTTCTAAGTTTTTAGAATCAACTGAAGGTTCGTTTTTTAAAAAACAACATCCTAAGTCGGAAGAGTTAAAATTTTTGAAACAAGGTGATTTGTATAAGATTGTTTCTCCAAAAAAAGAATACGTCGTAGTTCGATACTCTATTCAAATCGAAACGGAAGAAAAATCTTATCATTCCTCAATTTACGAATTAGAAAACGAAAGTCTGGGAAAAAAGATATTCGAAAAATTTGAAGTGTTGCCCAAGGATCAGTCAGTTTACGGTGGAAAATTTCATTTGATAGATGTTTTTGACTTAGACGAAGACGGTACTCCGATTTTGATTTGGCATCACAATGGATTTGACGGTTTTGTAAACGAGTTTTCTAAAATCAAAAACGGCAAAGTGGAACCTATGTTTTTGGCGGGTGGGGACGCTTGTTGAATTAAATATTGTGTTTGGATCTATAGTAATTTATTCTTAAGTTTACTCGATCCAAGTGCAACTAACGTTCACTTGGATCTTAGATCGTTTAATCTTCGTCGTCTTCTTCTTCCAGTTTTCCAAAAACCAAACCTTCTGGGTCCATAGAACAAGCCCAACCGTCGTGTTCACATACATATACTCTAAAGTTTTTTACGGTTTTTAATTTTTTAAATGACTTATCTTTTACCGCAAGAGAAACGGCACGTCCCATCGTCCTAGCCACTAAATTCCAAATATAGTTTTTAAGTAGCCCATATCCTTTGTCTTGATAACCTAACGAGTCGTAGGCGTCTGCCATAATTTTTCCAGGTTCGTGTAGACAAAATTCTCCTAAGGTTGGTCCTTCTTCGAAGTATTCGTCGTCATCTCCAATTCCGAAATAAAATTCGCTGCAACCGATTCCATATTCTCTAAAGTTTTGATTATTACATTCCGCTACAAAACCAGTTAGTCTTTCTTCTTCATCCTCCATTTCTTCTTTTGCGCTTTCAAACGATTCTACAACATTATGAAATAGTTGTTTTTCGTATTCGTCCCAAGGAAGTGCAGATAATTTTTCTAAAAACGGAGCTAATTCTGGCAACTGAGAAACTGCGGTTTTTAATTCCTCTACGTTTTTTTCGATTTCTTCTCTGGCTCTACCTTGAGGTGGAGCGGGAGCGTCTGCTTCTATATAACCTTTTTTTAATTTTTCAGAGAGTAATTTTTTGGCTTCTTTGAGACAGGTTTCTTCGTCGTCAAAGTTTTTAGTTTGTGTTTGCCCGGAAGAACCTGTTTTTCCATAGATTACGGTAAATGAATCTCCGGAAACTTCTATCTGCCAGAATTTATCCGAACCGCCGTCTTTGAATGTTAGGTAGTGTTTCATGATTTTTTCCTGTTAAAGATGTACGAATATATATACTTGTTATCTTTTAATTGAGACTTGTCTTACTGTAAAAAAAAAATGTATGGTGATTGATACTTTCTCACAAAGTTTTTATTTTTATTCGAACTGAATTTTCCAGGCTCGTGTTCTAAATTGAATTGTGGATCGATTTGAAAAGTATATCGACGTTAAGTATCACCAACGGCTCAAAATTTCTATTTTTGTTATAGGATTTCGATCTCCTCTGGGGTCTATAACTGTATCTGCATCCACTTCTACTGACTTTGGAATTCCTTGTTCGGAGACACACAGATCAATATTATTATCATTGTCGTCTATGTCCGCGATTTTAAACGGAGATACTGTAAAGGTTTCACTTCCGGAGATCATTTCGATTTTGAATTTGTTCAGATCTCTATCACCTAATTCTTGACCGTCGATTGCCCGAACTCCTCCGGCCCACACGGTTCTTACTACTACAGTTGTCTCTGATAGAGGACAATCCGCGCCGTATCCAGAAGCGTTATAAGGATATGAATCTTCGAATCTAAAGTATTCCGCATAACTGATAAAAGGTCCGGCGATCAAAGGAATGACTTGGATTTTTTGTCCGATTAAATTTTGTCCATCTCGGCTTTTGAGTTCACCTACGATTGCGACTTCATTAGGTTCGTTATCCGGATGGTCGCCGAATTGGCCGATCAACAAAATGGTACGCAACTCGAACTGCTCTAATGAAGGTACAAATGTAGTGAATAGAGGATATAAAATTTCTCCTTTTTTAGTAGTGATCTGAAAGTCGGAAAGGTCCACTGTTGTAGGATCGATTTCGTGTGAGAAAACGAGTGGCATTCCATCCTTTCCAGGTGCACTTCTCCACAGTAAGAACGAGCGCCATGGCAAAGAGTTATCTAAACCGAAAAAAGCCGAAATTAACCTTGCTTCGCGGTTTTTCTCAATTTGTGGTACATTCGAAGACAATTGATATTTCGGGATCGAAACGCAGTAGTTCAAAAGTAAAATAACGGTAACGAAGACGATTCTTTTTTTCATAAGCAACTCAGTTTTTAAACGATTGGATTCCTATTTTTTACAAAGTGAGATTGGGATTATTTGTTCGGATTCGAACGTAGAAGTTAACTTCAAATTCCATTAGAATATTTGCATACTCTAAACGATCTCCGAATTCTGCAATTCGTTTTTCTTTAAGAAAAACGGATGCGAACCTGTTTCCTAATTTAATATGAATTCGGTTTAAGAAAGAATTTTCTCAAAGTATGAGTTCCTACAATTTTAAGATTTGTTCGTAAAGCCGTGGTTTGTGAGAGCTCCCACAGATTAAGTCGCATTACAAATTTTTAATCATTAGAGTTGTTGAAAAATTTTGTAGTTTAATTAACAAAACTGATTCAATCGACCGTTTTCCATGAAATAGAAATAGATGGAGAATTTATTTTTCAACAATTCTATTTATTTTTTATAGAAAAATCAGGTTTTTATAAAACAAATCTCTTACGCAGAATTCACTTTAATTTAAAAGGAACGGTTTTTAGTTCGTTTTAAAATTATCAGGGAGAGGGTAAGTTTCACTTACTTTTTATATCAAAACACTGCCACTAAAATATCCGTTTCGGACCTATAAAAAATAAAGCTGCCGAATTGTAGTTTCTTTTTAATGGGTGATCATTAAAAGAGAGCGAAAGTAAATCAAAAACAAAATTCTCAAAAGAATTTAATTTGAAAGGAGAATTAAACAGAAATATGGATACGGCTGTATTATTCGAAGCGATTAGAAAGAAAAATTTAACTGCAATGAAAAAACTTTTAGACGAAGGTTGTGATCCTTCTTCTTACGAAGAAAATGGATATAATAACGCTCTGAGTCTTGCCGCTTATATGAGACAACCAGAAATGATAGAGTATCTTATTCAAAAAGGAGCTCGTATTAACGATAGAACCAAAGGAGGGCGTATCGCTTTGCACAATGCGGTTTGGCAATACAATAGAAGTTCTGTAGAACTACTTTTAGAGGCGGGTGCAGACGTTCACGCAGCCGATCAAGCCAACTGGACTCCTATTTGGTTAGCGTCTAAATGGGAACCGTTTATCTCTCTCATAGAACGAGGCGCTCTTGTAGAAGGTATAGATAAAGAAGGAGAAACTCTACTCAACAAAATAGCTTTAGCAACTGCATCTTTTAGTCAAGAAGACGGAATGAAAATGCTGACTAAACTTGTAGAGTTAGGTTTAAAAGTCTCTGATGAAAAGCCGGACTCCGATGGAGAAACTCTATTGATGAAAACGATAGAACGTACTTCAGATAGAAACAAAAATCAGATTGCTTACTGGTTGATCGAACAAGGAATGAATCCTTTACAAGTAAGCCATGCTGGATGTACTGCGCTCCATTATGCGTGTAAATCCGGGGATCTGGATATGGTTAAGACGTTAGTCTCTCTTGGGGCGGACGTAAATGCAGTCATAACGCAAGATGGATCCGGTTTTGAAGCGGGTATGAGTCCGCTTGATTGTGTGACGGAATATGGATCCAAGCGTAAGGCCATCTTATCAGAGCTGAAAAAGAACGGAGCGAGCAAGAAGCCTGCTATGAATCTGGAAATAGAGGATAATATAATACGACTGAAAGGTAAGGATCGCAAAACGATTTTAGAAAATATGCTGGAGATAACAAAAAACCTGCAAGAAAACGTATTTTCGCATTCCGATTATGAAAACCCGGATCACTGGCTCGAATGGGAATTTCCGGGAGAAGAAGTAGACGAAGCGGACTTCTTTTTAAAATGTATAAACGAACCGGAATTACGTCTACTCGTTGCACGTTATGTGTCACAGATATTGATCGCAAATGAAAGAGAAGGGGACACGATCTACGTGCATGAAGAGTTGGAGGCGGGAGGTTATGCGATGCAGGCGCTCGTTACGACCGGAGAGGCGGAATATTTGGAGGTACTTACTCAGTATATTCTTTCCATCGATATAGATCATACGGTTCATCTACACGAACTTATGGATGTAGCTCGCTCCAAGTATTCTCAGGAACAACTCGGTCCGATTGAAGATACTCTGGATGAATTGGGATTGGCTCGTTAGATTGCTTTTAATCCTGTAGAATCTTAACGTCGATACGAGGACCGAACGGTTTTTTCGCTTTACCGTTCGATCTACACTTTCCGAAAAAATGAATTTCGTTCTACGCTCAAAATTTGTGTCAAATCCATAAACCGGTGAGTTTTGCCAAAAAAGAAACGAGCAAAAATTTCAAAAAAGTAGAATATTCAAGAAAAATAAAGTGTTATTTTGGGGTTAATCACTTTTATCTTGGCTTCTACGCTTTCTGGGTTTTGTGCAATTGGATTGTTTCCGATCTTTAATTCTTTCAACTCCGTCATTTCCGAAAAAAATTCAGGTAACTCTGAAATTTGGTTTCCACTCAAAGATATGTCTTTAAGTTTTTTCAGCTCCTTTAAAATTTCAGGGATTTGTACGAACCGATTGTTTTTCAAGTATATGTTTTTTAAAGATTCTAATCGAGCAATAGATTTAGGAAGATCGGATAGTTGATTGTTACTTAATGAAAGAGTGTCCAATTTTGGAAAGGTTTCAAATAGATCGGCAGGTATTTCTTCAAGTTGATTGTCACTTAAACCTAAAGATTTTAGATTTGGAAATAATCGAGTTAATCCTTCCGGTATTTGAGTCAATTGATTTTTGTTCAGACTCAAACTGGTCACGGATTCGAAAGCAATTTCTATATTAGGAAAATTTGAAATTTTATTTCTCTCCGCGCTGATACGAGTTAGATTTTTTAAACTGGAAATTTCAGGTGAAATTGTTTCTAATTCGTTACCCCAAATCAAAAGCTCCTTCAGCTTGGGAAAACACCTAATTCCATCCAAAGAGACAAGTCGGTTATCATAAAGACCGAGCTCTCTGACTTCACTGAACTCACGGTTCAGATTGGAAATTTGAGCGATTTTGTTACCGGACAAATTCAAGTTTCGAAGAAATTTTAGATCCGCCAATCGATCCGGTAACTCCGTCAATTGGTTATCCATCAATAGTAATTCTTTTAGCCGCGGAAGTTGGAATACAAATTCTGGAATTGTGGTTAAGGAATTAGCATTTAGACAAAGTGATTCTAATTGCGAAGAATTGAATATACTAGTTTTATTTTCTATAGATAGGCTGCTATTTGTGAGATACAAAGATTTAAGAGATGGAAGATTCAGTAAAAAATCGGGGAACTCGGATAATTTTGCTCCTTTTATGGAAATACTTTGGATATTTTTTAATTCACTTAAACTTTTGAGAGAAATTATATTTTCACAATCGGAAATGTTGAAATTTCTTAAGTTTTCGAAAAGACTTATATCGGTAAGATCTATTTCCGAAACATTAGAAATGATTAAAGATTGCTCCCCGCTTAAAAAATATTTAAATAGCGGAGACTGACCGATTTTTAGTATTGAATAAAGATCTTTTTGTTCCTTTACGTTTGAATCGAAAAATACGGAAGCGTCTTCGTCGTGGTAATAGGAGAACATTAAAAAATACGGTTGTTGTTTTGGAATTTGTTTAAAAACTTCCACTTTTAAAGTTTGTAGGATTACTTCCTGAGTTAGTTTGCATAGTATGTCTTTTATCACCGAAAAGTCTTCGTCCTCCAATACTTCCCGGATTTTTTCTGGTTTTTGTTTGAGTTGATTTTTAATAAAATTAGAAAAATCGACTACAGGAACATTTCGAATAGCACCTTCTTCCATCGCATTTTTAGGATTGTTACTTTCTAAATCATAATCAAACTCTATGCAGTAATCCGTACTCGCGTCGTCCCATCTTATGTCAAAAATTCCTATCGGAGATTTTTCCTTTTTGCTTAGTTCTTCCCAATATTTATAAACGGAATCGAAAATATCTTCCGCTAAATTTTCCCAATCTATATTTTTAAGTATTTTAGAATATTTTGAAGAAGAAATGTCTTTGGATTTAATTTTTAAAAATTGATGGAATGTTTCCGAAGTCAGAGGGGCCGGTTTGTCTATCTTTGATTTTGTTTCGGCAGTTGTGGTTTTTGCGGAAGCCGAGGCTTTTTTATCGGAAGAACTTGGATTTATAGAAGAAGTAGGCGTTTCTACTTCTATATAACCTTTTTTTAATTTTTCAGAGAATAATTTTTTTACTTCTTTGAGACAGGTTTCTTCGTCGTTGAACGTTTTTGTTTGTGTTTGTCCGGAAGAGCCGATCTTTCCGTAGGTCACCGTAAATGAATTTCCGGAAACTTCGATTTGCCAGAATTTATCCGATTTATCGTCTTGAAAAGTTAGATAGTGTTTCATATTTTCCTGCTGGATTGGAGATTATATTAAAAATGATTCAGTAGTTCAAAACGACCCTAAAAAATAAAATGTTTCTGAGATTATATTTATATATATAGTGCGTTGTGATTGAGACATATTTAGGATAAATTTTTCGAATAGGATTGAATCTTTTTAGAAGCATTTGTTTTCCGTATTTTGTAAAGAACATACTTTTTTATATTTTGTAGATTTTTAATTTTTAGAGTTTATATGAACTTTTTAACGAAATATGATTCAACCTAAGAAAATCGGGGCGAATCCAGCTTGGTTATGGTAGCCGGGACTGGACTCTTCAGCTCTGATCAATCAAGTGCATGCAAGAAACGTAATACAATATATCGTCTTTAGATTCAATTTAAAACACGATCCGTAGAGAGCCATGACCAACCTCACAAGTATTTAGATTTCAATATAGATCTGTCGGAATCACGACAAATCCTCTGTAAAACTGAGTTCAAACGCGACCTGTCGAACGACCCATGGGGAGTGAGACACTGAGTTTCCAGAGCGACCCATGGGGAGTGAGACACTGAGTTTCCAGAGCGACCCATGGGGAGTGAGACACTGAGTTTCCAGAGCGCGACCCAGGAAGCTCAGCGAATGCCTCTCTAAGGATCGGCATTCAGGAAAGCGTTTTGCTTTAGTTCAATTTGATTCTAAAATCCTGTGGGGTTGGTTATGGTAGAGCGTTTTGCTGAGTTCAGGGAGTGAGACGCTGAGTTTGAGCATTTTGCTAAAGTTTCCTCACATCGATCCCTTTTCGCGTTATACCGAACGCACGTTTATATAGGTTTTAATTCTATTCATTTTAGTGCGAAATTTAACTTTTTAAAATGAAGTTCGGTTTGCAAAACTGAAGTTTTTCCGTAAAAAATGTGGGAACTCATATAAAATCTCAAAATTACAGTTTTAATTCTTATCTGATAAATGTGGGAACTACCACAAATCGCGATTTTACGAATAAATTCTTTCTCATTTCTTATACCGAACTCACGTTACTGACCTTAGAATTCACATTTTTAAGCTCAAAAAACGTGAAACTCCTCTTTAAAAGTGGGTTTTCTGCTCAATTGTGTGTCTATGTTATAACTTGAATCATTTTAGTTGTCCCAGTTTGTGATCAGGATTCGTTTATTTAGATAACAAAAATGCCTGAGGTATTTTTGAGGAGATTCAAATGAAAGAGTTTTTACAAAAGACGATGAGAGGGGCGAGCGTATTCCTAATAATGTATATGATTTGGAATTGCGGAGGAGAAAAACAAAACGATTCTTCCACTTTGTTAATGCTTTTGGGGCCTGGACAGTCTTTACAGACTGAGACTTATTCTATGGCTTCAGGTGATGAATTTCAAAATGTAGGTGTAAATCAAAATCAACCGGAATTCAATCCTGGATCTGAAATAGTCGGATATAATAATTCCTCGGAACCCGATCTTATGGTTTATGTTTATTTTCCTGGCTCGAGACAAATGAAACCGGGAGAAGATATCTCTCGAAAACTAAGTCTTCAAGTTGCCAATTTCGGAGGAAGTTTAGCGGCAGGAAGTGGTCCCGATCAAGAAGGTTATATGGTAGATTTGATTCTTTCCAAAGATAAAGAGATACCCGAAGGTTATGCTACTTACTCTTCCGATTTTAAAGAAGATGTATTGTTAGGCGGAGGAAGAATTAGTAATACTCCGGACCTATTATCAGGTGCTCTCAAATATGTAAGTGAAGGATCGAATATACTTCCTAAAAACATACCAACTGGAGATTATTATGTATGTGCGAGAATCGATATAGGATCTAAAATTGCCGAGTCGAATGAGGGCAATAATACGAATTGTTTTCCGATCTCGATTCAAATGGAAGAACTACTACCTGATTTAATCATTCCCCGCGCCTCTATTTATCCTAGTGGAATGAAATGTAGAGCTTATAAACCGATGATGTATGTGACTGCCGAGATCAAGAATATCGGACAGGGTGCAAGTCCTGCACTGCCAAACGTGGGCATTATAAACGCACTAGAACCAGATGGAATTCATGGAAATGGAATAGGATATGAATCTATAATCCAACCTGGAGAAACTGTCACGGTTACTTTTCCGATTTATTTTCCAATCAATGAATCTTTAGAAGTGGATATTTCTTTGATTGAAAAGAAGCATACATTTGATCTAAGGCTGAATCGTGGAAATTGGATACCCGAACTGAATGTTCAAAATAACGCATATACTAGAAAACCAATAGAGCTTACAATTCCAGAAGGTTATTGTAAAAGTCATTCTGGTTGATCTTTAATCCTTTGAAAAATTAAATTTGAAATATCCTCTTCGTCGGGCTGATTACAGCCCGGCGGAAATAAATCTTCACTCGCGAATTAGAAAATAAATATATTCTAAAAATTTTAAGTACTAAAGAAGCGACAGAATTGAGTTTTTATCGCCTAGATTTTCTTACGCCGAATTTGTGTTAGAATAACCCTGAAATCTGATTATAATTTCTCTTAAGAAATTCCTATCCGCCAAGTTTTATCCTATCTGTTTTCTTTCAGCATAAGTATTAGAGTTTTAAAATTTCAGAACAGGTTTTAAATCTCATTTTCGAGGTTTGCGTTTTTATGAAACTACGATTCGAGTGGGATCACTTTGAGGTTTTTATGATTGCTTGTGTAAGAATTGAGTAAAAGTTGGAAAGAGGTATGAGCAGCATTGCGGAAGTTCAGAAAGAAATTATATCCGAATTTTCGGAATGTACGGATTGGCAAGAAAGGTATCAACTTTTAATTGAAATGGGAGATCAACTTGGATCAATTTCCGATTCTGAAAAAACTATGGAACGTTTAGTTCCGGGTTGCCAGTCTCGGGTTTGGATCATATCCGAGGAAAAAAACGGTAAGATAGAGTTTCAAGCGGATAGCGATTCTGCGATCACTCGAGGAATGATTGCTCTTCTTATCCGTGTATTTTCGGGACGCACTCGGGAGGAAATTAAGAACGCTTCCCTTGAATTTTTAAAAGAAATTGGACTAGACAAACATCTATCTATGTCCAGGAGAAACGGCCTTTATTCTATGGTAAATATTTTGAGGAATAGTTGATTATTATATTCTATTTTTCTAAATACTACTCATAACTATATAATAAAATACCTAATATTTTGCATGACATCAGTGTTTTGTGATAAAATTAACGGTACTCAATTTTATAGAGATCAGTAATAGGAAAAAGCGTTTTCTGAGTTTCACAAAAATGTGGGAACTCATACGAAAATTTAACGATATTCAAACTGCTTGAAAGTTTGCAAATATGAGGGTTTTTGAAAGAATTTACTGCATCTAAGCAAAAATCCGGAAAAGTTATTTTTACTTCTTCAACTTTGCATAAAAGAACTGAGTCATTGATTCACTTTCTTTAATTTTGCGGGCAGTTTATCCCAAACGAGTTGATAAGAATTTTGAATTCTTTTTTGAAGCTCTTGGAATGGAAGCGTTTTTAAATTTTCACATTGAACCCAGTCGTATCTTGCGAGATAAGGAGCGGGTATAATTCCTTTTTTTTGAATTAAAAATTCTGCGTCCTGCGGACTACATTTAAAACTGATTGTAAATGGTTCTTCGATCATAGTGACACAAAACATTTTGTTATGAACAGAAAATACTAGATCCTTATCCCATTTAATATCTTCGGTCGTAACAGGAAGAGAAATACAAAACTTACGTATTGGTTCAAAAAGAGGGTTGTTTGTATGAATTTGAATCATCTTTTAAATTACTTCCGGTTTATCCGGTAGTTCGTTTGAATTTTGTTTTCCGGAAGGAAAGTATTTTTGAAGAAGGGAACTAAATTCTTCGATTGCAAAAAGAATACTTTTCAGGTAATGTTCTGAACGAAATCCGTTCTGCATTTCTTTACATATTTCGTCTAACGTGTTTTGGCCTATTTTTTTGTAAATTCCCCGATCCGCCAATAGTTCGATTTTACGGTCTATCAATTGAATGTATATTAAAATTCCTGTATTTTCTTCCGTGTCCCAAATTCTTTTTTGTGAAAATAATTCTTCGGCTCTTTGTTTTGCAGTAAGTCCTTGGATTATTCTGGAAACCGGAAGATTCAGTTCTAAAATGACTTTGATTTCACCTTTGTGTAGAACTTCCGATTTAGAAACCTCGGATTCTATTTTTTCTAAATCCTCTGTGCTAAAATATTTTTTAAAACGATAGGATTTGGATTTATCTTGTGAAAAATGGAAAAAAAACAAAAAGGATTCTAAAGTATGATTCCAAATTCTTAGGATGGCGGCTTTTTTGTTTGTATATTGATTTATCATAATATTAGATATTCTTTACCAACTTCCCGAAGCTCCTCCGCCTCCGGAACGACCCCCGCCGCCGCTCCAGGAGCTTGAACTGCTATTGGAGGAACTGCTCCAAGCCGAGGAGTTGTGCTTGTAACCGAACAGAATTTTGTAATTGTAACCGAACAAAATAATTCTCCAGAACGACTTGCTGGAGGTCTTTGACTTACGGATGTTCTTTGATTTATTGGAGGTTTTTGATTTATTGAAGATTTTTAAATATATCTCGTCCATGATTAGCTTGAATACAGTGAAAAAAATCCCAATACAAAAGTTGATGGGGAATGTTGAACGATAAGAAAAGAATACGAAGACTCCGATTAGCATAATCAAGCCTACGATTCCCGATACTACCAGAGTAGCTATTGCAAAGATTGCAACTATTACATACGGCACGAAGGCAACATATTTATCAAAATCGTTTTTTTGTTCTACAACCGGAAATTTTTCCTCTGCAATCTGGGATATATTTGTTTTAGGTAATTCTTCCTCATTGATTTTGGTTATAATTGTATCAATTCCATCTGCAATTCCTTGAAAATAATTTCCTTCTCGAAACTTAGGAATCATAAACTCTTCTATGATTTTTTTTGCAGTTGCGTCGGGTATAGTTCCTTCCAGTCCGTAGCCGACTTCTATTTTTGTTTTATGGTTTTGGATGGCTACTACGATCAATACTCCGTCGTCGATTCCTTTACGACCTAATTTAGTTTTTTCGAATACTTTGACCGCGTATTCTTCTATGGTCCATTCACCCGTAGAGCCTACGATCAATACTGCGATTTGATTTCCTTTTTCCGTTTCAAATGAAATTAACCTATTTGTGAGTTGAGTCTTTTGTTCTTTCGTTAGAGTAGAAGTAGTATCCGTAACCGGAGAGCGGAGTAGGGGAATATTCTGATCTTCTGTTTTCCATTCTTCTATGATAAAAATGGAATGTGAGTTTCCAATTTTTAAATGAGTTCCGGCTGTACATACTAAAAGAGATACAAAGAATAAGATTTTTGTAGTTACCGATTGAATCATTTGAGTTTTTAAAAGATTCATTTTTTACGCTTGTCATATTGGATCTAGATGAACTATCTAGATTGAATTCTGTTAATAGATTTATTAATCATTTTATTGGAAATGGAATAAAATTTAAATTTTTTGATGTTTCGGAAAATAGAAAGTGAAAAAGATGAATGTTTAATCATATTCAATTTTTTTAAAATTTAATCTCAGGCGGTTTGGAAATTTCTTTTTCGTTTTCTACACTAAAAGAAGGTTTGGTTTCAAATCCGAAAAACTTTGCAGTTAAATTATTTGGAAATTTTCGAATTGTGACGTTGTATTTTTGTATCGCTTGAATATATCTGTTTCTGGCTACGGTGATTCTGTTTTCGGTTCCTTCGAGTTGGGCTTGTAGATCTCTAAAGTTTTCGTTGGATTTTAATTCGGGATAGTTTTCTGTGATCACAAGCAGTCTAGAAAGTGCGGAAGTCATCTGTGTTTGTGCCTGTGAATATTTTCTAAAAAGTTCGGGGTTATTTAAGGTTTTTTCATCCGCTTGAATAGAACCTACTCCTGCTCTGGCTTTTGTTACTTCGATCAATACTTTTTCTTCTTGGGCTGCATAACCTTTTACTGTGTTGACTAAATTTGGAATCAGATCCGATCTTCTCTGATATTGATTGAGTATTTCCGCCCAAGATGCGTTGATCGCTTCATCTTCTTCTTGAATCGTATTATAACCACAATTGAAGAAAACTAAAAACGAAAGAACCAGAGCCATCATCAAAAAAAATTTAAAATCAAGTTTAATTCTCAAAAAATTCCTCTCTCTTAATTGGAATGGATTTTTTTATTTTTATACTGGGATGTAAATCGAATTTTTCAAAAAGGAAAATCCTCTTCTATATCCGTAAAATCGTTTCCGTCCGTTGCCGTTACGACTGAACTTCCTTCTGACTTTTTTTCAAGATTTGGTTCTGAAAGACTTAGGGAAAGATAGTTTTTTCCCGTTGCCGATTTGCGGATCCATCCGGCAAGTCGATATGTTTTACCTTCGAGAAGCACCTTACCGGTGTAATCTGGTTGAGTTTCTTTTTCCTTGGTTGCGTTGCTAAAGAGACTTCCTTTTTTTTCTTTCAGTGTGTATTCTGCCATTTTTTTATCCTCCTATCGTTTGGGTTTGAGATACGACTTGTTTTAAGCTGCTTCCGGTTGGTTTGGAAATTTTTCTTTTTCTAAGGTTCTTTTACGAATTTCTTCGATCAGTTGATCAGCGAGTATCTCCGCGATAATTTCGATTCTTTCGTTCATCCATTCTGTAGTTATGGTTTGCATGTTGTTTTACCTCTCAATTTGAGTTTTAGAATACTGCTTACCCTGGACAAAAAAACATAAGTGAGAGTATTTTTTTAAGTAATGCGAACTAGGCGTAAAAAAAATGAGAAAGAATTTTTTAAAAGTATGAGTTCCTACAGTTTAGGATTTGTTCGTAAAATCGTGATTTGTGGTAGTTCCCACAGTTTTCTGATTCTACGATTTTTATTGCTATAAAGTTCCTGTATGAGTTCCCACATTTTAAGATTTTGAATACAGTATTGGCAGGTTTCGTAAGTCTTTTGAAATTTTAAAATTAGGTCGTAAGACCGGCAGGTTATTGTTAATTATTCAAGCAATATTGTTTTATGAATCACTGCGTCCGATTGGAATTATACTCGTATATTTTGCGCGGGAAAGTTTTTCTAACCTTTTGTAATTTCAGATAAATGTGGGAACTCATACTTTTATTAGAGTTTGAGAAATTTTAATGTGGGAACTCATACTTTTATTCGAGCTTGAGAAATTTCTAATGTAGGAACTCTCACAGATTTTTCCGAATTAGAGATCCAGGACTTGTAAATTTTCCAAACCCAATCTGAGTTTTAAAAAAAGTTCCAATCGTTTTCTTTCTACACTTCCAACCTGATGTTTCCATTTAACGAGAACTGTTACTTCTTTCGAAGAAGAAAAATCTTGAACGTTTTGGACTAAAAAATCTCCCAAGGAAAACGAATCAACGGAAGGAAACAAAACGTTGATCTCTTTGGCAACGGATTGAGCCAGATGATCTTTATCTTTTAAAATCCTAAGTTCGTTTTCTAAAAGATGAATTTTTTCTTCCTGAATTTTAGAGCCCGTTTCGTTTTGGAAAGAAAAACCTGACTGTTGATTCAATTGAGAGCTATCTCTATAGGATTGAATGACTTTTAATTCCGTATCTTCCAGACCGTATTTAGGAAGCATCGTTTTCAATTGGGAAAGAACGTCTTCGGACAAGGTTTCTCCGATCATAGTGACTTCTATCTTTTTTTCACCACCTTTCCTAACAATATTAGCAGATAGAATTTTACTTTTTTCGAATGTAAATTGATTTTCTAGATAACTTTTGGCGTTCCGTTTAAAAGCAGAATCGACTACGATGTCGTAGGCGAAGTAGATGCTAGGAAGAATCAAACAGAAGGACAGCAAATACACATAACGGTAAATTTTTTTATCAACCGCCGGGTCCGTATAAACGGTGCGTTGAAATTTCAGATAACGGACGAAAATCAAGGTACTGATGCCTATAAAAACGCTGTTGATCAAATAGAGATAAAAAGCGCCTAAGAAAAATTTAAAATTCCAATTGGCCAAACCATAACCAGCGGTACAAAGGGGAGGCATCAAAGCGGTAGCGATTGCCACTCCCGGAATTGCATTTGAAATTTTATCCTTTCTGGAGCCGGCCACAATTCCGGTGGCCCCGCCTATAAAAGCGATTAACACGTCGTAGATGGTGGGAGATGTTCTGGCTAGGAGTTCTGATTGAGCGTCGGAAAGGGGTGAAATCAAAAAGTAAATCGCGGATGTAAAAAGACTTAAAAACGTCATTACTGCAAGATTGCGAAGTGATTTTTTCAAAAGTTCAAAATCATAAATTCCTAAAGCAAGTCCTGCGCCCATGATCGGGCCCATCAAAGGGGAAATGAGCATGGCTCCGATGATCACAGCTGTGGAATTGATATTGAGACCAATGGAAGCGATAAAGATTGCAAAAATCAAAGTCCATAAAGCGGAACCGGAAAAATTGACTCCTCGTTTAATCGATTCAATGGTTCCTGTTTCATCCGTATCGTTTCTGATATGAAACAAAGGATTTATAAATTCGAACAAAGGACCCAATAAATCCCAAAAGTTAGGTTCTGGATTATGAGAAGTTTTTTTTTGCATAAAATTTTTCTCCTATAAAACTGACGAAAACATCTGACAGATGTTAGATCTTATTTTGATTCTGCACAAGATTTTTTAGAATAGAATCGAATCTACAAAATCCAAACTCAAAAATTAAGTCTCTTTTCTTTTTTTAACCGTGTTCCGATAGTAAGAACATGGAATCTAAATCCAAAGAATTTAAATCAGCCTGGAATTTGCAAAATGGAAAGATGATTCTACCGTATCTACTTCTTTTTGCGGGGATTATATTAACTCTCTCTTTGGGTTCTTTCGATTCTGGCGAACACGGTGTGGAATATAATTTTTTCGGAAGACTTGGGTATTATATTTCTTATGGAATGTTTTTTATGTTTGGAGCGGCGTCGTTTTTGCCCGGGCTTTTTACAATCGGTTTGGGGTCTCTTCGACTTGTCAAAGAAGGATTTGAACTTACGAACAGGCTATTTTCTATTCCGGTTTTTTTATTGTGTTATACGGTAACCCTTCAAGTAACTGGGCATGTTTCGACGATTCCCTTTGCTTCTCAAGGAGGTTTTGTAGGACAGTTATTATCTTCTGGTCTAGAATTTGTATTTGGTTCCACGGGAAAAATTTTAATTCATCTAGTGTTCTATTTTTACGGTTTAATATTATTGTTAAACGAATCCCCGCTTCATTTTATTGGAAGGGCTATCGGAACCGCCGGAGCAAAATATAAAGAAGGATTTAAATCCGGATTTGGAAAACGGGGAGAAAATTTAGGTTCACTTTTTCAATCTGCAGTAGAAAAATTTCAAAGAAAAGAATCCGCTCCTCCTTGGATTTCCACGAACACAAATGATTGGAACGATTTACAGACTAAATCGTTGGGAAACCATAGATCCTCTGAGTTACAAAATACGCTCCATTCTACCTTTGGAAAAGAAGGAAAACTTTCCGATTTTTTGTCAAAGGTGGATAAACATTCTTTGGAAACTCCGAAAACGTCTAAGATTCGTTTTCAAAATCACGGTGCTTTTTCCGGAAACTTTGAGAAACAAGGAAAGGTGTTTCGTTTTGAATCGGTTTCTTCTTCCCTTTCTGAAAAAATTAGAGAAGAAAAAAACTTTCAAAAAGCTACTTCTCGTTGGGAGATTATAGACTTTAGAACTTCTAGTTTTTCTAATATTTCTTCTGAAAAAGAACCTTCGATTACGTTAGTCGTTCCTTCTGAGTCGGAAATAAAAAAAGAATGGAATCAGACTAATCTTATATTACAATCAGAGAAATCACAGGATAAATTTTCGTTCGAAGAGAAAGAAAGGATCGAACAAACGGATTCTGAACTCGAAAAAGAATTTTATGAGGAAGAAAGTGCGGATTCTGAAGAGGACTTCTCTGAAGAAGAAACTTTAAGTTCTGAAACTTCTATTGAAAAAGATATTTCTGAAAATCTTAAAACTTCTACGATTTCAAGTTCCAAAGAAGTTTCTACAAAACATACTTCTAGTTCTCCTGAAGAAGAAAAGTTAGAACCGGGATTACCTTTTCCGCCGACTACATTGGTTCCAGAAGTAAAATCAAAACGTTCTATCTATCACGTTCCTCTTAAAAGTTTAAAAACGACTACTACAAAAATTCAAGACCCTTTGTTTAAGATTGAGGCGGACAAAGTAGCTCGTAAGATAGAAGAAATAATCCGTCAATATGGTTATGAATCCCAAGTTGTTTCTATGGAAAGAGGACCGATCATTACTCGTTACGAACTCACTCCACCTTTAGGAGTCAAACTAGGAAGGATCACTTCTCTTTCGGATGAACTTCGTTTGTATCTAGCGGTAAAAAATATTCGGATCGTAGCGCCGATTCCGGGTAAATCTACGATCGGAATCGAAGTTCCTAACAGTATCAGAGAAGATGTATTTTTAGGAGATATTCTTCATCAAAACCTAAGCCTTCGTCCTAAAAAAGATTTATCTATTTTAATTGGAAAAGATATATCCGGTAAGTTAGTCGGAATCGATTTGAATAAACTTCCTCATTTGCTCGTCGCGGGAACTACGGGTTCCGGTAAATCGGTTTGTTTGAATTCTATGATTTCTTCTTTGGTGGTACATCTTTCTCCCGAAGAAGTTCGTTTTATTATGATCGATCCTAAAATGGTGGAACTCACGTTATACGAGGACATTCCTCATTTATTAATGCCTGTGATCACCGATCCTAAGAAGGCGACTCGCGCATTGGCTTGGGCTATTCAGGAAATGGAAGCAAGGTATCATTCTGTTTCCAAACTCAAGTGTAGAGATTTTAAAACGTATAACGAAAAAGTAGAACAGGGCGCTCACAGAGACGGATATAAAAAGATGCCTTATATAGTCATTTTTATAGACGAGCTTGCGGATCTGATGATGGTTTCTGGTAAGGATCTAGAAGATGCGATCACTCGGATTACTCAAAAATCAAGAGCGGTGGGAATCCATCTGATTATGGCAACACAACGTCCTTCCGTGGATGTGATCACAGGTTTGATCAAAGCGAACTGTCCCGCTCGTATGGCGTTTCACGTGGCTCAGAAAACGGATTCTAAAATTATATTGGATCAAAACGGCGCTGAATCTCTATTAGGAAAAGGTGATTTTCTTTATAAGTCTCCGACGGCGGCGGATCTAATTCGAATTCAATCTCCTTATGTATCGGAAGAAGAGATCGAAAAAATTGTAGAAGAAGCGCGTAAGTTTGGCAAACCTTCTTATGTAGATTTTGATTTGGATGAGGAAACCGAAAATTCTGTAGTGGACGAAGGGGACGAGGAACTTTTTGAACAGGCTTGGGAAATCGTTAGAACCGATCGAAAGGCTTCTGCGAGTTATTTGCAAAGAAGAATGAGAATCGGCTACAATAAAGCGGCGCGTTTGATGGAGTTGATGGAAGAAAGAGGTTACGTCAGTCCTCAGATCGGATCAAAAGGAAGAGAAATATTAAAATAACTTAATGCTCTAAAGAATCTATGGATCAATCAAATCGTACACGAATATTACTAAAATGGTTTTGACCGTGTTCAAATTCAGTGTTGTTTTCTGGGCTTGGAAACATACACTATGGATGATAACATAATGTGAGTTCAGCATAAGAAGAACTCACGATTCTGAAAAAAGTTGGAATCTGAACTTTACAGATTGATTCTTTAAATGTGGGAACTACCACTCATTTCCATTTAGAATTTAGATGATTCTCGCTGTCCTGAGTTTGAGAAATTACATAGATTATCCAAAACAATCTTAGAACGTGGGAACTATTACAAAAATCAAATTCTAAAAAAGATAAACGGTTTCTAAGCGACGTAATTTGTGGGAACTGCCACAATTTATAAAATAGAAGTTTATAACAATTGAATCTCAAGTGTGGGAACTCACATAAAACTTAGATTTGTCTGTAAAATGATGTGGGAGCTACTGCAAGTCGTGACTTTTACAAACAATTTCTAAAATTGTAGGAACTCATACTTTTAGAAAATTTTTACTCGTACCGAACTCATGTTAAAAACGGGGTTTAAATTTTGATGCTGACCGTAATTGTGCAAAAATCGGTTGGACGATGATTCTTTTTATATTTCCTAGTAGTTCCCACAATTTTCAAAGTTTACTGGTAAAATCCACGATTTGTGAGAGTTCCCACAGATTAAGTCACATTACAAATTTTTAAACATCTATTTTTTTACGAAAAAATTGACATAGGATAAAACGGATTTCTTATGTCGAACTCACGTTGGATTTAGAACTTGCCTCTAAAGATATAAACGATGATCTTTAGAAATTTCTAATAAAATAAATGTAGGAACTCCGCAAGAATTGTTCTATCTGTCACTTTAGTTCGTAAACTTTCCAGTAGTTCTCCGTTATCAAACTTTTGTAAAATCCTACATCTTTGGAATTGAGACAAACATTTGAAATATCAAAGGATCATCTCGAATTCGAATTTAAAATATTCTAAATTTCTAATGTTTTAAATAAAAAATTTAAACGTTAGATGTACTTTCTTTTTTCCAGAGTTTCCATTTTATGATAAAAAATGCACCTACTAAAATGATCGCAATAGAAACTAATTGGGATTGAGAAAAACCGTGCCAGTAATACTGAGTTAAAAATTCAGGATTTTGTTCTGCGTTCGGAATGTTTACGAGTGAAGGGGGATCCATCAAAGGAAACACCGCTTTATTGACTCTTAAAAATTCCACAAACAATCTTGCAAAACCGTGTAAGACTAAATATTGGGCTCCAATGGAAAATTTTTTAAAGTTCTGATTTCTAGCCCAAAACTGAAAATAAGAAAAGAATAAAAACGAAACGATCGATTCAATCAATGGAGTGTTCCAAACGGGCACACCGGAAGGATGAGCTCCGTGATAATCAAAAACTAAAAGTGGAATTTTGACGTCGGTTGCAAAACCATAACATCCGTCACCAGAAACCCAACAACCCAATCTACCAATTGCGTAACCGATTGCCATACTTGGAACCGCAGCGTCTAAGTAGGACGGAATGTCTAGTTTGAAGTATTTCATGTAAAGAGTGATAAAAAGAATTCCAAATAAAAATCCTCCGTAAAATACGAGTCCGCTTCCTGAAAATAGATTATCCCAAAGGGACATTCTTCCTGGAAAACCATACCAATGAGTGAGTGGGTAAATATATTTTCCATCAAAGCCGGGTGTTTCTACAAAGATCTGATCCCAAATTTCAAAGATAAAAAAGATTTTTGCTCCTACTAAAGTACCTAAGATTCCTAAAAGAAGTAACCAGTCGGAATGTTCTGGTTCTAACTTCCTACGTTTTAATTCTTTAGGAAGAAGATAAGATGCGGTTAAAAAACCGATCATCATTAGGATGCTGAATGTGGATGGCCCGTCCCATTCCCTATTGAATAAGAATTTGAATAAAGGGTTGAGAAACGGCACTGGGATTCTATCAATCATAGTGTAACCAATACTCTTGATTGCTGGGATGGATCAATCCATAATCCTTTTTTAAATATACAATAGATGATAAATTCAAATCAGAAAATTCACGTGGGAGATCCCACATTTACGGAAAGATTGGAATTACTACTCGGATGCATGAAAATAATACGTATTCTTAAGCCTGTTGCAAAACTTAAAATGTGGGATCTCACACAAAAAGCCAACAATTTCAAGTTAGATATAATTTTTTGAGAATTTCTGCGTCTTTGTAAAATCCCCATTCATTTTTTGATGCTATTTTCCATACGTTTAAGTAGTAAATCTTACCTAAAATTGATTTTCTCAGTAAGAATAAGCTGAAGTTCTTTTATTCCTACAAAAGTAAACTGTGGGAACTCTCACAAATTGAGACTTTACAGACTAATTTTAAAACTGTGGGAACTCTCACAAATTGAGACTTTACAGACTAATTTTAAAACTGTGGGAACTCTCACAAATTGAGACTTTACAGATTAACTTTGAAACTGTGGGAACTCTTGCGATCTTGTCTGCCTACTGAGAAAACTTATTCTATATTGATAAATTCGGCCGGATCTAAAGGAGGATCTTGACCGATATGAACTTCGTAATGAACGTGTGGACCTGTGGCCTTGCCGGTAGAGCCAACTAGACCGATCAGATCTCCGCGTTTGACGATCTGATTTTTTTCTACGAGAATTTGGGAACAATGTCCATAAACCGTAAAAATACCATTCAAGTGATTGATTTTAATATTCCTACCTAAACCGCCTGAAGATTGACCGGACTCTACAACGACTCCGGGTGCGGTCGCATAAATAGGAGTTCCTTCCGCAGAAGCAAAATCTACCCCGGAGTGATGTTCTCCTAATGTGACTAAACCAAAAGGATCCACTCTACCGCCAAACGTAGAAGATACGAAACCGACCCCAGGTTTGAGAGGACGACCTCTCGGAAGAGCGTATAGAATCGATTCTCTTTCTTCGAGATAATCGAATGCGTTTTCAAACGCCTGACGAATCCGAAATAGTTCAATATTCTGAACCGCAAAACCTTCTACTGTATTCTTATAAAGTTCTAGATTGGTTTCCGAATCCGGGATTTCTTTTTTAAGATGAAACTCCGGGATGACTTCATACGTCAGAATCCGTTTCCAAGGAACTTCGTCCCAAGCCACAAGGTTGAGTTGTTCGGTTTTTCTTTCTAAACCACGAATTTCCTTTTTAGCGTCTTGAAGGAGCATATCGTAGTAAAGATATTGACTGACGTTCTCGTCACTTTTTTGAAACAAGTCTTGATCGGGACGGTAGAAAAAGTTCAAATAAGAGAGAAATAGAAACGCTAAGATTAGAATGAGCCCTAAAAGAATTCCGAGGAACCAAGCCATAAAAACGTTAAGTTCGATGGTGATCACGTTTTCATGATTGTGAGGAACGAGTAAAAAAGAGATCTTCTTAGAACCAGATTCTTTGAATTTTCGAAGTCTGTTTTTGAATTTGAGAATTTTGACTTGCAGACGCTCGGAATGGGTCAATTTGAGATCATACTTTGCCGGACTTATCATAGATTTTTACTTGCAGGTAGGGGGATCGAAGGGATTATAGACCCATTCTTTATATGAAATTCCTGTCCAATCTGTTCAAGAAAAAAATAGGATCAGTTGAGGATATTCTCTCGCACCCGGACGGTAAACGTTATTATCGGGATGCTCATCTGATCCGTAAAAACATGATAGATGAGGACGCGGTCAAAATCATCCATAGGCTGAATAAATTTGGTTTTAAAGCTTATATCGTAGGAGGAGGGGTTCGAGATCTTCTTCTCGGAAGAAAACCAAAGGACTTCGATGTTGTCACTAACGCAACTCCGAACCAAATCAAAAAGATCTTCAATAATTGTAGAATCATCGGAAGAAGATTCAAAATTGTGCATATACTTTTTCGCGGGAAGGTGATTGAAGTCAGCACTTTTCGTTCTTTGCCTGATTATAGATTAGGAAAGGCTGTGGAAGATCAAGATTATCTTATCAAAAGAGACAATAAATTTGGCACACCTCAGGAAGACGCGGCTCGCAGAGATTTTACAATCAATTCTTTATATTATGATGTAAGAAACGACTCCATCATAGACTATGTAGGCGGCTTTGAGGATATTCGAAATAAAGTATTGAGAGTGATCGGAGATCCTGACATTTCTTTTAGAGAAGATCCTGTGAGGATGTTACGCGCGGTCAAGTTTGCTGAAATTTTAGGACTCAATATTGAAAAGACAACAGCCAAGGCGATTCGTAAACATAAGACAGAATTAGAAAAAGCTTCTAGTTCCAGAATGTTAGAAGAATACAATAAGATCTTTCGCACTTGGAAGACTTCCTTAATTTTTCAAGGAATGGCGGAGCATGGAATTTTAGAGGTTCTTTTTAAAGAAGCATTTGATAAGGAAAGAAAAAAGAATTCCAACTTTGGTGAAAAGTTTTTAGAGACCAATATCGGAAAACGACTCGCGATTGCGGATAAGTTGCTGACCGAAAGAGAGGAGATGACCCCTCATATATTTTATGCTTTGATTTTTTCGGATCTCGCTTCGGAAGCATTACAAAAAGAGAATATGCATTTGGTTCCTGCGATCAAAAACAGTTTAGAACTAATTTTCAAACGACTGGAAACTCCTAAGAAAGATAAAGATCGTTTAATTAAGATTTTTGCAAGTCAACAGAGGTTTTTAAGTACGGAAGACGAAAAATCTTCTCAGAATAATTTCTTTCGGATGAAGGATTATTTTTACGATGCCTTTATGGTGTTTAAGATTGGAGCGATCGCGGAAAACGATGAAAAAGCGATTCAGAGTGCATTTTTCTGGGAAATTTCTGTGAGAAAAAGGCCAACTCCCGTAAAAAAATTCAACGGGGCTCGCCCTAATAAAAATAGGAATCGAAATTTTCAAAAAAATCGCGAAGAAGATCGTACCAACCGAAGAGAAGAAATTCAAAATTCTCCCGAATCGGAAAAACAGAATCGCAAAAATCAGAAAGAAAATCCTCAAGAAGATTTTTCTTCTGAGGATTCAGGAAATGAATTTTAGTTAAATCAGTTCGTCTCAAATTCTGTCGAGCGACCCTAGAAGCAAAACGCTTTAGTTTCACAAAACTGTGGGAACTCTCACAGAAATTATAATAGCAAAGAACTGCCAAAACTCTATAGATCATACAATACAGCGGTTTGTGGGAACTCTCACATGGTTGGAGATTCAAAAATGATTGATTCTAAGTTTTTGGGACAGACTCAAAACAAATAGTTTTTCATTTTTGCGATGGTCGTAAAACCGCCATTTTACTTAAAAATTTGATTGGACGGCGTTTTTTGGGATTTCATAAAATTTAAAGTCTGTTTCAAAAGTTAAAAAGTACCTACGACAATTCCAAATATAGTCATTCTTGCAAATAGCTTCTTAATTTTTTTTATTAGAAAGATTGAATGTGGGAACTCTTACAAACTCGGATTTAACAGACTTACTTTGAAATTGTGGGAACTCTGACAAACTCGGATTTTACAGACTTACTTTAAAACTGTGGGAACTCTCACAAATTTAGAATTAATTTTCCGATTCTTGAAAGTAGTTTACTACGAATTGAAGGGAAGTTTTGGAACGAAAGGTAGACTCTTCCAAAGAACCCCATAGATCCAGACTTACCGACTTACTAATCAATTCTAAAAAATCTTTTCCACGATTCCAGATCAAACATTGGATCGATTCCGGTGCACCTAAGATTCTAAAACGAACGTGTTTTCCATCCGTCATCGGTTTTGTATGATAGATCTTAGCATTTTTGATCGAATACAATGGAATCGGGTTTTCATGGCCGAATGGTTCAAAGATAGAAAGTTCCTGAAAAATTTTAGAATTCAATTCTCCCGGTTCTAAAGAAATCAGACTTTCTGTTCGTTCTAAAGCCGAAGTCCTTTGTTCTTCTGCAAGCCAGCTGTCTGCGTTGTCAAAGATTAACTTGGCAAGTTCTGGTATTTTATTTATTTCTAATGAAAAACCACCCGCTTCTTTGTGCCCTCCAAATTGTAAAAAGACGGACTCGGCTTTTTTAAGAAGATTTAATACGTTTTCTTTGCCATAAGCGCGAATGCTTCCCTTAGCGTGACCATGATCCGGAGTGATAAATAGAACCGGTCTTTTGTATTCTTCTACAAGTCTTGTGGCGACGATACCAGAAACTCCTGGTTCAAAGTCCGGTTCATAACAGAAAAGAACCGATCTTTCGGTTCTCTCTTTTTTTCTTTTTAAAAAACTATCCACTTTGAAAATATTTCTTTTCGTTCTTTCTTTTCTTTCTTCGTTGAGTTTTTGAAGTTCTTTGGCGCCCGACTTTGCAAGTTCTGGATTTTCTTCTAACAAAAGATTCAGTGCTACGTCTGTACGATTCATTCTTCCGGCGGAATTGATCATGGGACCTAGTCCCCAACCTAGATCTTTTGAGGTAACACGATCGTTCGCAAATTCCATGAGTTGTAAAAGTTGGAAAAGACCTTCTCTGTGTGACGTGTCTTTTTTATGAAGTTTAAAAAGAATTTTACAACCTTCTCTAACAATGATTCTGTTTTCACCGTATAAAGGCATCATATCGGAAACGGTTCCAATGGAAGCCAAGTCGAAGTTCTGAAGGTATTGTTCTAAGATTGCGGGGTATTTTAGAAATTCCTGATAAAACCATTCTCTTTCGGGATAAGAAGATTGGAAAGAGTAACTTTCGTCTTGGATGGTAAGAGAAAATTTAGATTCCGCTTCTTGTCTATCACCTTGAAAAAGAAGTTTACCACGGTATATTAGAAAACCTGAAAATAAGGAATTACCGTCTCCGATCCAGGTTGCACGATTGTATTCTTCTAAAGAGGAATAGAGATAGGCCTGAATGAATTTTAAAGCCAAAACGGAAGTACAGATTTTTTCATTAGGATAGATAGAATCTGAACGTTTTGGGGAAATTAGATAACAATTTGGGATTCTTTCCGGGATCTCGTGATGATCTAGAACTATAACCTTGATTCCTATGGATGCAAGTTCGTCGATCTGAATGTGATTTGTAGTACCAAAATCAAGAGTGATCAAAAGATCTGGTTTTATTCTTTTAACGAAGTCGAGTGCTGCGGGACAAAGGCCGTAGTCTTCTTCGTTTGAGGTTTTAAGGATCAGTTTCCCTCGATGAATCTTTTTTAAAAAACTGCCGAGTAAACTTGTGGAAGATACACCGTCACAGTCTCTATCTCCGAATAGAAGGATCTTTTTTTCTTTTTGAATGAATTCTTTGAGAAGTTCTAAAGCGGGTTCTAAATCTGGGAGTAAAAAGGGGGAGGGAAGTTCTCTAAGACCGTGATAGAGAAGATGTTCTGGATGGGACTTTTCCCGTAGATGTGTTTCGTAGAATCTATGTTGAAGTGGACTGAAATGTGGACGTAAGCCCACAGGATGTAACTCCTTTAAGCCCGGACCGTGTGAAAAAGAGGAGGGTTGAGTCATTACATAGCGCTGTTTCCGCTAAATTTCGCTCCGGATTCGATTTCTAAATCGGGTGTGCGTATATCGCCGATTACTTTTCCTGTTTTTCGAATGGCTACTTTTTGATTTGCGGAAACGTTTCCTTTTAGATTTCCTTCTACTTCCAAAGTTCCTGTCTGGATATCAGCTTCCACTTCTCCAGTATCTCCTACTACAAGCTTTCCAGTAGTTTCGATTGTACCTTTAAAATTACCTTTAATTTTCAGGGAATTGTTGAATTTCAATTTTCCTCTGAAATGAATATCGTCTCCGATGACTGTATCGATTTGTTCGTCGTTCATACTGGCTCCAAGTTTTCGGGTTGGAGAAGCAGTTTCAAATGTTTTTTACGATTTTTAAAAGACACGAAAGCTCTATCTTTTGGGTTTCTTACAAGTAAAGTGATAGAATTAAAATTTTCTTAAATTTTTTGGTAGTTTTTATATTTTTTGACGTAACCTCAAAAATTTTCAAAGATTTTGAATGAAATAAAAAAAGCTTGAGCCAGAACACTTTCGGGCTTTTCCCAAGTTTTACTGTGAAATTTCAATTTGTGAGAGTTCCCACATTTTCAAAAGTTTTATTCGGAGTTTAATTGGTGCGAAGTAAGAATTTTAAGTTCTCCGTTCAGAACGTTCATGTCCACGGGACCGGAAATTCCAGGTAAACTTCCACGACTTTTATATTGCCAAAGGATCCATTTCTGGTTTGAAAACGTATTTGGATGTTTGAATAGATTCCGAATCCAAATAGGACGATCTTGAAAGTTGGGACCTATGTATCGATCAATAAATTCATAAGTCAGATAAAGGATCGTTTTTTTAGTGTAATACGAATCTACTCTGTTTAAAAAATCTTGAATTTCGTTAGAAACATTTTTCATAGAAGAATTTTCTTTACAATTCCCTAGAAATTCCAGATCGACAACAGGAGGAAGAGAATCGATTTCTTTCGGAGCCGTGGAAATAAAATTTTCCGCTTGTTCTTTTCCAGATGTGCATAACGTGAAAAAATGATACGCTCCGACTGGAAAACCTTGTGCTTTAGCGGATTTCCAATTGTAAGAAAAGGATTTATCTTTGAAGTTTCCTCCTTCACTTGCTTTGATATAAACAAAAGAAATTTCCGATTTTGGAACTAAGATCCAATCGATTTTTCCCTGATGATTAGAGACATCGATTCCTCGAATTGGATATTTTTCTCGAGAAGGATAAACGAACCAAATTTTTCCGGAATCCAAGGCTAGATACAATCCGATTCCTAAAAGAAAGAATGAAATGATTACGAATAAGAAAAGATATTTCCGTTTCATGTCTGTAAGATACGCACTGTAGCCTTTGAACTTAGAACCGGTCTCAAAACTATCTATCAAAAAAGTTAAAAGCAATGATAGAGCTTGCGAGATAAAGAGATGCAAGATAATTTTCAGATTTTCTTTCCCAACGAATTAAGATAGCCCTGAATCGATTGTGCCAACTGTTAGTTCTTTCAACGACCCAACGTCTAGGTTTTCCTTTATATTTACCAATGAGAGGCTTCTCACCTTTTTTCCGAATATGAGATTGAATGTTTCTTCTTTTTCCGGAAAATATTAGGATTGAATTCAACGTATCTTTTACACCGTGTTTATCATGAACATTAGCTCCAGTCAACGTAATTGCCAAAGAAATTCCATTTCCATCTGTAAGAATATGCCGTTTAATCCCTAATTTGGCACGGTCTGTAGGGTTTTTCCCAGTTAAGCTCCCCCGCTTTAACCATTGCTGAATCCATCGAAGCCCAGTCCCATGCTATTTGATTCCTTACATCATAATATTTTAAAATAGATTTATAAGAACCTATCCAGCTTGATCTTTCTGATAAAGCGAAAAACTAAAGCCGCCTCGCTTCTACGGTCTCTCGACAGATCGCGTTCTATATTAAAATTAAATACAATTATTGTATAATATTTATTGAATGTAATTTATTGACCGGCTCTTAGTGCTCGGTTCGATTGCCTTGGTGCTCTGATTTTACTACGTCGAATAAGTTCAATGTAGTATTATTTTTATGCGTCCGAATGGTGAAACTCAATAAAACCGTTTTTTGAAAATGGGACCCAGAGGAAAATACGTCATATTTGGTTCTTTTCCGACGTAGACTTATCTACTTAACTACCTTAAAATCACCACATCGAATTTTTGGAAACGTCAAATTTTGATGAATCGATTCCGAAATGAAATTTTTATATTATTATGTTTGAGTGTAATTACTCGATTTTTGTTAAAAGGGTAAATAAATTATGAATTTTGAATATATTGAATCTATTATGAATAAAATGGTTTCTGGAATTGTGGGAGCTGGGCAAACTATTTCCTTTATTCTTGCGGATCAAACTGTTTTTCCGTCCTCTTATCCTTATGGAACGTATAAGGTCATTCAATTGGTTCAAGACCCTATTGCAAACGCTTCTCGAAAGATTCAGAAATTAGATTCCTCTAATTTTAAAGAGATCGTTCGTATTAACCAGAGCGTATCGATCAACGTTACATTTTTACACGATAGTTCCATTGTGATTTGTTGGGAACTTTCAGAAAAGTCTATGGACTGGTTCGATTCAAAAGAAGGAACGATTGAATGTAATAAGTTTGGGATTACTCCGGTTCTGATTTTTCCTAACATTCAGGACAAAACCGTTTTAACGGAAAGTGGAGTTTATCTATATAAGGTTAGTTTTGACGTTTTACTTAAATTAAGAAAATATAATGAACAACAAGGCGAATCGACCGCGAGCGCACCAACGGTTGAATATCAGGAGGAAGCATGAGCGCACAAACAGTCTCTAAAATAGAGCCGATCAGTATCAATCTATTTCTTAGAAATACTCCGGTTTCTCAAATGGGATTCGGATTACCTTTGATTTTAGGAATCAAAGAACCAACCTATTCTCTACAAGTTTCCGGAAATTCCAGCGGACTTATTTGGAAATCCGTACATACTGGAATCGTATTTATACAAGTTAAATACGTGGTTTCGGGGAACAACACCAGTCTTAACGTCGTTCGTACTGGGACCGGCACAGAAAACGATCCTTATGTAATTTCGGTTAACGTTTCTACTGATGCAAACGGGGCGGCTACGTCTACAGCACATCAGATCAAATTAGCGGCTGAGTCTATTTCAAACATTGCGGGAGCGACTAAGATTGTAGACTTGATCGAAGTGGCAAACTCTGGCAGCGGAGTTGTTTCCGCGTTTGCACAAACCACATTGGGTTACGAAAGATACATGGAAATTTCTTCTTCCGATGATCTTTTGGAATTAGGTTTCACTTCTTCCGATAAGGAATACATTCAAGCCGCACAGATGTTCAGGCAAACTCCTAGACCGAAACGGGTTGCGGTATTTCTGCTTACTTCTTGGTCGTCTGCTTCAACCGAAATTTCCGCTCTTAGAAATTCTGGTAAAGACTCTTGGTTCAAAACCATCGCGACTACTCACGATAAAGAAACCATACACGCGTTAGGTGATTATCTCGCTTCTATCGAGAAGATGTTTTTTGCGTGTTCTGACGATATAAACGTTTTGACCGGAAGAAACTCAATCTGGGAGTATATCACTCTTCATAAAACTCCGGATTCTTTTCCGGAAGCTGCTTGGGTGGGAAATTCCGTTCCCCGCAGAGTCGGTTCGTATAACTACGCTTATTTGCCTTTGGACGGAGTGGAGAATTCGGGTTATACGAATTCACAAGTAAGTTCTGTATTTGCGGAAAACGGAAATCTGATCGTAGATTTCGGAGGAAAACAAGTTCCTTATCCAGGAATTTCCACCGGAAACGTCTACGCGGATGTGGTCGAAAATCGCTCTTGGCTTAAAGCTCGTCTGAAAGAAAACATCTCAAGTCTTTTTCTGAACTCGGACGTTGTGCCTTATACAATCCAAGGAATTCAGATGATCGAGGCGAAGATGAGAGAGGTTTTTGTTCAAGCCGGAGTTCAAGGTATCATCGCACCGGTTGAAACGAATGCGGATAAAACACGTTCCGATCTTGGAGATTATCAATATAAAATCAATCTACCAGATACGATAGACGAAATTACGACTAATGATCGTAACAACCGTGTTCTTCCTAACGTCACTTTTTCGTGTCGTTTAAGAGGAGCGATCAACGAAGTCGACATAGACGGAGAATTAACCTAAGGAGTAATCAGGAATGAACGGTATTTGGGATCCAAAGAAATTAAACGTTAACTGCAGCGGAAGAGACGTGTCGGGTATGAGTCAAGCGGACGGTTTTTTTAAAATCGAACCCGTAACCAAAGAATACATACTTTCTCAAGTAGGTATCAAAGGAGATTGGAACATCTCTGAAATATATGACGGAAGAGTAAAGTTGTCTATCGTACTGATGGGGGACTCTCCTGAAAACGAGCTCTTTTTTGCGATGGGTGAAGGACGTCTTCCTTGTGTATTCACTATTAAGGATAAAAGCGACGGTGGAATGCTTGGCTTTTCCGCACAGGGAAGAGTTTGGGAAAGACCAAACATAGAAAAAGGTAAGGAATACAAAGACAAAACCTGGGTGTTCCTTCTTCCGGACTATAAAGGAGTTTTGACGGCATGAGTGGAGAAAGTATCGTAAATATTTCGAATATTCATAAAGTAGAATATTCTAAGTTAAAAAATGGCTCGGAAGGCGAGACTCCATCTGAGCCCATTTTGGAAACCGTGGACGACGACGCCAAAGTCGCTCAGATCCTTTTTGTGGACGGTAAAAGATATAAACTTCAACATCCTGGTAATAGAAAGGCGCTTCGTTGGAGACAGGAATCTATTTCTCTTACCGAAGGATTGAATCAGGACAAACTTCTGGATAAGTTCTTTAAGTTTTGCGTAAAACCTGTGGATCATACCTTTGAACCTACGTTAGACGGAGTTGAACCAAATCACGTGGAGGTGTGGCTGTATATAGCGAACCGATTTCTTAAGTGGGAGTTGGAATAAAAGGTTCCCGGATTTTGGAGAAAGTCCTTCTACAGAAGAATGGATGAAGTGGATCGACGAAGAAGTGGATCGAGAGCTTTTCTTTTGGAGACCTTTTATTTTAGGTGCGGCGCATTTTACGACTAAAGAACTCGAAAATGCGTCCACCGTTCTTTATATGAAAATGATGGAAGTGGTAGATAGAAGAAAAAAAAGAGAAGCCGAAGAAAAATCTGAAGAACTTAAATTTTTGGCCAGGTTGATTCAAGGTTCTAGTTTTTAAGAGTTTCATAATATTTTAAATAATTTATATAAAAATAAAATAAGATTGGATGATAAAAAATATGGCAGAGCGGGAAGTAAATATTGCAATTAAAATAAATGTGGATTCTAAGGATGCTTTTTCTGTAATTGAAAAGGATCTGAAAAAACTAAAATCAGGGATCATAGACTTTTCGGACGCTACGAGTCTTACTTCTCAAAGAGGGATTAAGTCTTGGAAGGATTTGACGGATTCGGTTCAAAATTTTGTAAAAGGAGGGGCCGATTTATCTATTTTTGCGAGTCGTTTAAAAACGACCGAATCCAATCTCACCAGTTTGTATTTTAAATTAAAAGGAAATGCAAAACTAGAAACCGAGTTTTTTGGACTTGCTAAGTCTGCGGGTTTTAGCGAAAGACAAATCGCAAAACTGGATTTTCAACTCAATGCCAGCGCTAAAACTGCGACTTTGCTTTCTTCCGTATTCAAAGGTTTTGCTCAGATAGGTTCTTACGCTTTTAATTCTATCATTGCTCCTTCTTTTGAAACAGGAATTGCATTAGAAAAACAGATTGTAATTTTGAAAAACCTTTCTGGGAACGAATTTCCAAAACTACAAGACGCAATCAATAATACCATACGAACTTCTAGAGGACTGGCCACACAAAAAGAACTTACCGAAGCCGCAAACGAGGCGATCAGAGCCGGAGCTTCGGTTGAATTTATTTCTAAAAATCTCTCTGGACTCCAAAAAGTGTCCAGACTTACGAATCAAGATTTAACGTCTTCTATGAAAGAGGCTTATAAAGCAATTGAAGACGGTTCCGAAGATTTTTTAAAAAGTAACGGGGCTCTGTTTTCCAGTTATTCTGCCGAGTTTAAACAGATAAACGAATCCGGTATGTCTGCCGCTGATAAACGGTTAGCAAGGGAAAAATTAATTTCTACGGCTTTAAATGAAAATAGTATATTACAAAATACTTATGGATATCACGTTAAAGACGCTTCTGTAATTTTAGAAAGGTTTGATAAAACTATAGAAAGATTAAAGGAAAGTTTCGGACTTTTAATTGCACAGGCGCTAACTCCTTCTTTGAACGTGATCGGAGACTTGATCGATTATTTTACGATCGGTGGGGAAAGTTTGGAATATATGGAAGACGTATTGATCATTTTTGGAAGTATTTTGGTAGGGGTGTTAGGAGCAATTGCTGCTCAGATGATTGTTACGTCTGGAATTACTTTTGGAGCTATGATTCCTTCTTTATTGAGTATGGCGGCGGCCGGTTTTATGGCGATTGCTCCTTGGATTGTGTGGATTGCCATCGGAGTTGCGTTAGGCGCCATGTTTGCGATCATCATTTTAGTCATTAAGGATTTATACAAATGGTTTACCGGAAGTGAATCAGCGATCGGTAAATTTTTAGGACCTTTTGCGAATATTAAAAAAATGTTTAGGGATTTAATAGATTGGTTCAAAGCTCTTCCGGGAAAAATCTTAAATTCCCTCGGAGAACTCGGATCGGAGATTCAAAAGAAATTAGGTGGAATTTTTCCGCTACAGTTATTGAAAGTTCTCGGGATTACTTCTAATCAGTCCAGTGACGTGAAAAAAGTGGACGATGCACTCATTACAAAACAAGGCCAGATCGTACAATTTCACCCAGACGACAATTTGGTAGCCGTAAAAGATCTAGGAGTGTTGGGCGGATCCAAGTCAAAAAGCGGAGGTAATTCAGTTAACATCAACATCGCCAATGTAGTGTTAGGTTCTGCCTCTACAAAAGAAGATGCGAATGTGTTTGCATCTTATTTGGAAAAGGAATTGGAAAAAATTGCGATTAAAATCGGGCTCGGAGCGGGTATTTCACCGGAGGCGGTTTCATGAAAATTTTAAATGGTAGGGATAGGATCGCACTTACTGACGGAGACGAAGAAGTGGAATTGAATGTTTCTTTAGGTATTCAACACTCTTATCCGGTGGAGATTACTCGTCATACTGTAGAAAAAGAAAAAGGAATGACCTCAATTACAGATCACGTGATTCCCGGTCAAAGAGGTATTTCGCTTAACGTTTTACTTTCGTCTTCAACGGACTTGTTGGTCTTAAATAAAAAAAGCGTGGATGATAAATTGGAGACTTTGGTTCGTTGGCAGTCCCAAGGAACGTTAGTCACTTTGCTTGGATATTCTACGGGTGGAATTATTTCTAAAATTCTTTCTATGTTACCATCTTTGTTCCGTTTTGTGGAACCGGATGATCCTGATAAAAGATATCTAGGACGTTCTACGGATGAAATTCCAAATCTTTTGATCGGAGATTTGAATATCCAAGAAGCCAAGGAGACTGGAAACGACGTGTCTTTGAGTTTGTCTTTGTTTCCCGTGGTAATCGCGGAGGCAAAGACGAGACAATTGAATACGGTTAAATCCGCGGGTAAAAGAACTACACAGACTCAAACAAAATCCGGAACCCCGGCCAAAAAAATAAATTAACGAGGATTTATACTACTATGAAAGAATTCAAATATCTACCGATTGATCAGAACATATTCCCGATTTGTTATACGTTTATGATCGAGGAAACGGAATACGAATTTGAATTCTCGCATAACACAGAAGGAGATTTTATTACCGTATTGATCAGAGATCAGGACGGGAAAGATCTCTTCGCCTCTAAGCTGTTATACGGTGTTCCGTTAAATCATATGATCGTGGACGGTTTTAATAGTTCCATTCTTTTAACTCCTTTGGATTTGGACGATCTTTACAAAGATGAATTTGAAAACATTCCTGTTAATTTGGAAACTTTCGGTTCCAGAGTGAGATTGTATTTAGGAGAAAAACAATGATCGATAATCCTAAACTTTTTGGACGTACAGTTTCTTTGGAGATTCTTCCAACGACAGGAGCTGCCAAAGAGTTTTGTTATCCTCCTTTTAATTTCGAATTTGAAACCGAATTGGACGGACTGAATCTAACTCAGGTTACGATGTATAACGTAAACGAAGAAACGTTACGTCTTGTAAGCGCTCAGATGAAGGAAAAAAAATTCCAATATCCTTCGGCGTTATTAAATGCAGGTTACAAAGACGAAAACGGTCTAGTGGTTTCAGGAGAAATCATTTATCCTAAGTGGAGACAAGAAGGAACCGATAAAAAGTTGGAATTTCAGATCAGCGGAAGCGCTGGCGCTTGGACGAGAGCGTATATTATGAAAACGTACACAAGTCTCCCTGCAAGAAACGTGATCATGGATATTCTAAATCAGGGAAATCTAAAGCCCGGAAGGATTCAATTAGGAGTTAATAAGATCGTGAATTTTAGCGCCAATACGGAGTTAGGTGATTGTATTCGTCGTTTTTGTAATTTAACAAAATCTCAATATTGGTTTCAAGACGGTCAGATCCATTTTGATTCTCTCGATCCTTCTAAAAAAAACAGCGTCATTTTTTTGGATCATTCTTCCGGATTGATCGGAGTTCCAGAAAAAGGCCAGGATACTTGGAAGGTGACCAGTCTCTTCCGCCATAAGTTTAAGAAGAATATGATCGTATCTGTAAAAGGAGGAGGACTCGACTCGGAATGTAGAATCGTTCGTGGCAAACATAAATTTTCTACCTTGGCTACGGATTGTTTTTCGGAATTAGAGGTGAAGCCGATATGACTTTAGATAAAGCGATTTTAGCTGCTATTCAAAACAATGTATCTAAGATACAAATTGGTCTTCCTGGAATTATAGAATCTTTTCAGCCTCAAGAGATGACGGCTAACGTTCGTATCCCTCTAAAAAAGGAAGACGATTCCGGACGAGAAAGGTCTTTTCCTGTTTTGTCTGGTATTAGAGTCGGCACATACTGGGCCGGAGATTTTTATATCAAACCGGATTACAAAAGAGGAGATAAGGTTTGGATTTCGTTTTCTACACACGATATATCAGACGCAATTCGAGGAATCGAATCCGTTGCTTCGGATTCTCTTTTTGATCTTCAAAGCGCCTGTGTGGTTAGCGGTTATAAAGGGAAAACTGATATTCCTGCTACCACTTCTAATTTGTCCGGGCTTGTAATCGGTCATAAGGAAGGTAAGTCTTTGATCCAACTAGACGAAGATCGGATCAAAATTCAAGGTGGTATTGCCGACTTGACCGAATCAGCGGTGTTAGGTGAAACCTTGGTGGAGTTTATCAAATCTTTGATTGATGTATTTTTGAACAACGCGGCTACGTTTACTACCAATGCGGTTCCAGGTTCTCCTGCGGGACTTGCGGCTTCGGTGATTTCTCAACTCAACGTTCGTAAATCGGAAGTAGAACAGTTACTTTCCGGGAAGGTGAAATTAGGATGAAAGGAATTAAAATAGAGAACAAGGACATGGTGCTCGCCGGAGGACGGTCAGTGATCATTCAAGATTTAGAATATTATTCTCAAAGAATTAGACATTCGATCCGTTTGTTTCTGGGAGAGTCCGTCTATGAGCCGTTAAGCGGAGTGGACTGGAGAACCGTTTTTTCCACGAAGGTCTCTAGGGATCGGATTTTGACGGAAATTAAAAAGACGATCCAAAAAGATCCCGAAACCGTTTCGGTCGAAAAAGTGGAATTGGTAGAGAGGGAAAGTTCGAGCCGGGGAATATATATTCAATTTTCTGCAATTACAAAATATGGAATCGTTACGGGAGAATTATAATGGCAGGAGTCAGCGAACAAGGTTTTATCCGAAAAAGTAGAGAGGAAATTCTATCAGAATTGGAGGAAGGTTATAAAACTCGCCTGGGCGGGGACATTGATCTTTCTATCGTCAGTGAAGACGGAATTCGTATGAGGATTTTAGCAGATGAACTAGATAAAATTCACCAGCTCGCGGAAAAAGTGTTTTATTCTAATTTTGCACATACCGCTTTCGGTGTTTCTTTGGATCGGGTTTTAAATCCTCTAGGCTCGGAACGTCAACCGGCTAAACGTTCTATAGTTGTTCTTAGGTTTTCAGGAATGGATGGTGCAGTGGTTCCGGCCGGAGTTATTTGTCAAACCGGCAACGGGTTACTTTTTATCACGATTGAATCGGGGGTTTTATCGGGCGGACACGTAGACTTGAATGCACAAGCATTAGAAATTTCTTATGGAGTAAACGGAAACGTAAATGCCAATTCGATCACTACGATTAATACGGCGGTTAGTGGGATTGATTTAGTTACCAACCCGGAACCGTCTAGAGGAGGGCGCGCGATAGAAACCGACTCTGAATATCTGAATCGTTTTATTCAAGAAGGAGTAAACGGAGGTTCTTCCGCTGCAAATGTTCAAGGTGTTTTGAACAACGTTCCCTCCGTACTCAATGCGATTGTGTATGAGAATAACACCGATTTTACGGATGTGGACGGAAGACCACCACATTCTATGGAAGCCGTAATAGAAGGTGGTTCTTCTGAGGAGATCGGGGAAGTTTTTTTAAGAAATTGGCCGGGAGGAATCGAATCTTACGGTTTGGAATTTACTACCGCTTTTGACAATAAAGGTGTTCCCAGAACTTACTATTTCAATAGACCGACAGACGTTCTTGTTTATGTAAAAATTGATATTGTAAGAGATCTAAATCTTTGGGTGCAGGGTTCTGACTCGGTCGTAAAAACGAATTGTATCAAAGTGATAGGAGGAGTGGACACGATTACTTCTACTTCCACTTATTATAAAGGAGAAGGAACGGGTGCAGATGTATTTGCATGGAAATTGATCGCAGCTCAGAGCGCTCTTCAGGAATTCGATTCCGTAAAGGTATTAGGAATTAAATCCATGACCGTAAAGGTAGGTCAAACTTCTCCGGCTACACAAGATGTACTGCCAATCAATAGCAGACAACGTGCGAAGTTGATCACAGCCAATATTCAGGTGAATTTTATATGACCTATTTAAACGAAGTATTAGAAAAATATCCTTCCTCGATCTTTACGAGAGATTCGGATTCTACGATTGCAAAAAAGTGGGAAGTGGAACTTGAATTGTTAAACGAAGTCCGCTCCATATTAGAATCGATTTCCGGAATTACGGATTATAGGGTTCAAAACGGAACTGTTTTAGATTTGATCGGAAAGAATTTAAAACAACCTCGGAACGGAATGGACGATTTTCGTTATAAGATCTTTCTTTCGATCGCGCGTCAAAAACGTAAATCGAAAGGTGATATTTTTTCGATGAACGAAATCGGATCCCAAATACTTACCGGAATAGGAACGTTATACGAAATCAAAGAACTTTGTTACGGTGGTGTTCCGATGCTATTGGATGCTACGTATACTCTCAATGGGGAATATCCGCTTTCTGGAAGTACAAAAAGACCCGCTACGATTGAAGTAATTTTTACCGGTTCCATCGACGAACTTCCTGTAGTTCCGGAATTTAATCAAGCGATCGCACAAATTCGCCCCGGAGGTGTAAAGGCGATCATTCGATATCGTTTCGAAATGTCTACGTTAGGCGGAAGATTGTATGGAGAATCCATCCGTACTCCGTATTTGGATGGGAGTTGGTCCTTAAACGGGTTCACTCTTTTGTCCGGAGAAAAAGTTAAAATCCGACCTTATGAAATCGCTTTCGGGATCGGAGGATTGGAAGGAGGAATTCCCAGAGCTCCTAAAATCGGAGATACTGGTTTGCAGAATGAAATCTACCGAAAGTTAGTCGAAATCCGATCCGACTCGGATGGGAATCGTTATTTTCAAACGACAGTCAAACAGGGAGAGATGATGGGTTATGGAATTAATGAGATAGGACTTTTTGACGAGGACGGGGAGTTATTATATCTTAAAACTTTCCCTTCTAAAGATAAGGATCATCTCATAGTTTACGATTTTGTAATAAAGGAGGAGTTTCAGTGATTCAAATACTTGCAAGAGAAACCAATGTAGAATTTGCCGGAACGGGGAAATTCAGAATCGAATTACTTCCGATTGCACTGTTTAAAACACACGAAAGTCTTTTAGAATACTGCAATCGAAAAGGATATAAAAAAAACGGTTCTGGATTAGATGCTGAGTTTACGAGAGAAGAGGATTTAAAACCAGTTCGGAATCGTTTGAAGAAGTATGTAGACCAGCCTTTTAAAGTATATGAGAAGTTTATTATATTAGAACAAGAATTAAAGGAGTGATTATGGCGGTATTCAATCCAGTAAAAACAAGAACTTGGAGCAAAAATACTCCTGCGGATGGGGATCTAATCGACGACGAGTTTGATCGCCAATATGAAAATTTTCAATATTTAAAGGATCGGATCGATTCGACTGACATAAATTTGGCGAATTTTCTGATTCCGATCGGAAGTATCATCGAAGACGGTTTGAACCTGGCTCCTTCTGCTAACTTTAAGGACGCGAACGCCCAGGCAATTTCTAGAAACACATTTGTTACTTTATGGAACTCGGTACATCGAGCGATTACAGGGATCGTTCCCACAACGGATCGAATCAGTTGTACAAATCATGGATGTATAGAGGGTCAATTGGTAAAGTTTTCTTTTACAGGGGGAGGGATTACAGCATTAGTGAATTATTATGTACGAAATCCGACTACAAATGACTTTCAGGTTTCTTCAGCTTCAACCGGTTCGATTTTAGATCTAACTTCTTCTCAAACTGGAGAGATGATTATAAATATTGAATATGGATTTGGAGACGGTTCTACTACGTACAACATTCCAGATCGTCGTGGTATTTTTGCGAGAGGTGCAGGTATACATGGAACAAGAGCTAAAGCAGCCGGTGGGAATTATGACGGTGGTGCAGTTGGATATGCGGGGCAGGATCAAATGCAGCCTCACTTTCACGCCTCGCCTGCAAACGGAGGGCTACCATTTGCAGTAATTGGTAGTGGATCGAGTTGGCTAAACACAGGATCATCGAATTCCGGTGTAAGCTCGCAAACCGGAGTTATGGTCTCCGACGGAACCAACGGCACGCCTCGAACCGGAAACGAAACGACTCCCGCGTATATTGCCGTGAAATACAAAGTGAGGGTTCTATGAACATTAAATTCATAAATTATAATTTAAGAATATTTATATTTAAAGTTATGAAACTAAAACAAAAATCTCTAAAATACTTAAGAAAACCTGTTTTTTTATACAATAGAATCCGGATTTCGTTCCTATTCTGTTTAGGAGTTTATGATGGCTCTATTTAATTCAGCAAAAACTAGGGTTTGGAGTAAGAGCACTCCTGCGGATGGAGATCTAATCGATGAAGAAGTAGATCGGCAATACGAAAACGATCAGTATTTAAAGGATCGTATCGATCTGGCAGAAAGTAATTTTCTGGCGACTCAAATTCCTTTGGGTGGAATTATCGAAGATAATCTGAACATAACTTCTACCTCTAATTTTAAGGATGCAAATGGACAATCTATTTCTAGAACTAGCTTTTCGGCTCTTTGGAATTTAGTCAAAAGATCTATTACAGGGATCGTTCCCGCAACGGATCGAATCAGTTGTACAAATCATGGATGTATAGAGGGTCAACTTGTAAAATTTTCTTTTACAGGGGGAGGAATTACCGCATTAGTAAATTATTATGTACGAAATCCAACTACCAACGACTTTCAGATTTCTTCTACCTCTACGGGTTCAATTTTAGATCTAACTTCTTCTCAAACAGGAGAGATGATTATAAATATTGAATACGGTTTTGGAGACGGTTCGACTACGTATAACATTCCAGATCGTCGTGGTATTTTTGCGAGAGGTGCAGGTATACATGGAACAAGAGCTAAGGCAGCCGGTGGTAATTATGACGGTGGTGCAGTTGGATATGCGGGGCAGGATATGATGTTTGATCATCGTCATAATTTTAGCTATAACAATGTTTTCGGTATAATTGGAGGCTCTGGGGGCTACTGGCTTAACGGGGGTGGGACAAATGCGGGCAACGCAAATCTAGTTATACTAGAGCCAATGACCGACGGCGTTAACGGGACGCCACGCCGGGGCAACGAAACTACCCCAGCATTTATTGCAGTAAAATATAAAGTGAGGATAGCATAATGAATTATATATTAGAAAAATCGAATCAGAAAGTAATTTGGATCAACACGGATCCAAATCGACTCATCGGAGAAAAAGCCTGGGGGAACTTTAAACCCAACCAACACGAAATCGTATATTCTCTTCACTACAATCCAGAAATCGGAGAAACGTTTCTTGCGGAAATTAAAGACGGAGTAACACAAGATTTTATTCCCGAAAAAGTATATAACAAAATTACCGGAGAGGAAAGAGTTTTACAGAGTTGGGAAGATAAAATAGATTTAGATACAGAAACGGAGATGGAACCGTTAAAAGACTCTACCGGAAAATTGGCAGAGTATCAAAAATATACGGATTCCGGTTGGATAATAAACCAAGAGCGCAAAAAGGAATCTCTTTTAGAGAGGAATAGTCAGACTTTTTATTCCAAAATCAATTCTTATAGAAGTACGGTTAATTATCGTAACACATCTTGGGATTCCGGTAAAACGTATTTAGAGAATATTCAAAAAACATTAACTATTTATAACAAACAACGAATTAGTTCTATTCCGGAATGGAGGGATACAAATGACCAATTCCATTCTTTGAACGTAGAAGAATTATCGGAACTATCAGATTTAATCGAATTGGATCTTTTTAATGCGGGCAGAATTTTATACTCTAAAAAATGGGAAATGGAAGAAAAAATTCAAAATTTAAAACCCGAAGAGTTTCTAGATTTGTCTCTAACATGGGCCTTGAGTTGAGAATAATATAGAAAACCTATATTTGTAATCAGAAACTACAAGTAAAGGTTTTTGGGTGAAGCAAGATTTTTTCGATTTAACTTCTTTGAGCGGCTCTTGGAGTTTAGATTGTTCCAATCAATATGTATTTTTGTGTTTGGTTACGGTTAAAAATAATTTTGATACTTTCAAGTTCTAAGAGTCGCTTAAGGTTGCGTTTTATTTTTAGATTTTTAATAATATTACTAAATTATAATTTTCTAGAAAATTCAAACGAATGATCGTCCAATCAAATTTCTGTATAAAATCGCTGTTTTGCGAACTTTATAGACTCAAAAATTTATTTTTATATAAACTTTCGAAATAAAAAACCATCCGAGAGATTGATAAAAATTTATTATTTATAAACTCTATCCAATAATTCTTTTACTTCTCACTATTTTTTTATAACTGAACTGGTTTAAAGAATTTCATAATCTTTAAAGTTTTTTCGAAAAGCCCTGTAATTTCTAAAACTGTATTTGAATCGATTTTCTTAGCAGACATCTTACTCGTATCTTACAGCTTTCCTAGTTCAATGTCTTTGTATCTCTTTTAAGGTCAGTCTTTCTGCAGTAGTTATAGTTATGATTTCAATTTAGATCGAACAAGTTTATTTTAAAATCGGGGATAAAGTTTTTTAAAATATCAAGATCTTACTACTCGGACGCATAAATAGAATACTTGGGTTAGATTGTTTCAAAAATTTGAATGTTTTGGTCCTGCTCTAAAATGCCGTAAATCCCCAATTTGCGCCATTTTTTCGTAAATTCGGCCGTTAATAACTTGATACTATTTTTATACGTCTGAGTAGTAATTTGTTAAAATGAACTGATCTAAAAATCGATTTCCAACCGCGATCAAAAACGAATGGAATTACAACGGAAGTTGATTGTGTTGGTTACTATAGATTTTTGTAATATAACCGAGTAGTAAGAATAGATACAAGTTGGTTTTGTTTTCGAATTTAAAACAATAAATTGGTTTGTTTTTGTTTGAGTTCTTCGGAAATAAAATTGGATTTGGAAAGTTCTTACCGATCTCTATAAAATTGAGTACCGTTAATTTTATCACAAAACACTGATTCCATGCAAAATATTAGGTACTTTATTATATAGTTATGAGTAGTTTTCTAAATCTAGTAGTTTAGAAAGTAATGTGTTTTTAAAAAATATGACGGTTTCTTTTTTATTTTGGAACGTTTTCGAATCGGTTGATCATTAAAATTGTTTACTTTAGGTTTTTATTGAGTCTTTTAAATCACGAATAGCTACTTTGATTTGTAGTTGAATTTTTTTGAAAATTTATAAAGAATGTAACAACTTGTTCTAAAGTTTCAACGATACTTCTTTAGAAATTTTTAATAAAGCACAACAACTCTTATAAAAACCGTCGCATTTGACAATATATGAAATTTTAAACAGTTATAATATCTTTAAATTTTTCCATATTTTGAGATTTCGGAACAATTAGATATTCATTACATACGAATGATAACACAAAACGAAAATTACTCTATAAAAAACAACTAACGGTACTTAATGTGAGCAGGACGTAAAAAAACGGGGCGAATCCGGCTTTAGTTTGAAAGAGCGTTCTGCTAAAGTTTCCCCGCATTGATCCCTTTCGCGTTAACTCACATTAATTAGGTTAAATTTACTTAATTGATTCTAAAAAAATCTTTTCTAAAAGAATTTTTTGAGTCCAAGGAATAAAATGATCTTCTTTTTCTAATTCGATAGTAGTGAGTCTAGAAGAAGAAAATATAGATTTAAAGAATTCTAAATTATGAAAAGGTACTAAAGAATCTTCTTTTCCGTGAATGAGTATGATTTTACAGGGAATCAATTCCCAAAATTTTTCTAAAGATTCCAACTGGGATTTAAGAGGAAACATTTCGTCGTTGCTATTTTTGAGACTTGTTGGTAAAAGATTTTTAACCCAAACCCAGTTTGCGATTTGGTTATACCAACGAATTTCTTCTTCTTTAGAGCTTAGAGGTGCGGCGAGTAAAACGAGAGTATCAATTTTGTAAGAAAAAATTATGGAGATTCTTGCAGCAATTGGACCTCCGTAAGAATGTCCTACGAGAACGATTTTAATATTTTCGTCTAACGGAATCTGATTTAAAAAACTTTGAATTGTTTTTCCTAGGATAGAAGCTTGTTTTTCTATGTCCGGAATCGTTTCGTTTGGGTCTGAATTTCCAAAACCGGGTCTGTCCATGGCAAAAATGCAAAATTTTTTATTTAAGGTTTTATTTTCCAAATACCAAGAATAATTTTGCCAGCCTCCGGGGGAGCCATGTATGAATATTAAAATATTTTGATTTTTTAAATTACATCCTGATGCAACTCCGTAGATTTGTTTTCCTTCCACATTAAAATTAAATTCTTTGTAATTGATTCCAGAATTTTTGAAAAGAATGAGACTCTCTTTTGGTTTTTTTTTTCAGATCTTCCGGAATGTTACAAGAATTTCCCAAAAAAAGAAACAGAAAAAAAACAAAACAAATTCGGAATATACATCCGGAGTCTTTATAAGACATAAAGACAAAATTAAATTTGTGTATTGAATTCGATTTCTGAGAAGATCGTTTCATAAAAAAGTCATTTTATAAAAATCTATATCATAAATTCTTAAATCTTTTTTCTTAGAAGGGAAGTTCTCCATTTTGAATTTGAGAATAAAATCTAAGAAAAGTTTGATTTGGTTTTAATTCGTCTTCAGGATCATGTAGACCTTCTCGAATTTTTTTTACTAAATACATATCGATTTCTCCTTTGTTTTTCGCTTTAATTTTACCTCTATGATCGCAGATAAAAAAATCTTTAATTTTTTCAAAAGTTTCTTGGGATATATTTACTTCTCCCGGAATTCCGGAACTTTCCATCCGGCTGGCTGTGTTTACCGAATCTCCCCAAATATCGTATGCGAATTTTTTGGTTCCGACCACACCGGCTACTACGGAACCAGTATGAATTCCAAGTCTAAGTTCCCAAAAGGGAAGATGTTTATTTTCTCTTTCCTTTTTTTTGAGACGCATAAATTTTTGAAATTCAAGACCACATAACACTGCGTCTATGGAATGTGTGTTGTTCGAGATAGGAAGCCCACCTGCGGCCATGTATGAATCTCCTATGGTTTTGATTTTTTCCATACTGTGTTTTTTAGTTATAAGATCGAACTCTCTAAAAAAAAGATCAAGTTCACTTAACAAAATTTCCGGAGACATAGATTCCGCGATCTTTGTAAAACCCGCCATATCCGTAAAAAGAACCGTAACACTTTCGTAACGAATCGGAACCACAAAATCATTTTTTTTCAATTCCTCTGCGACAGATTCGGGAAGAATATTCAATAAAAGAGAATCCGATTTTTTTCTTTCTATATTCAAATTTCTAGTAAGAATAAAAATTAAAAGTCCTGTTAAGATTTGAACAAATAAGTAATTACCACCCGCGTCCAGATAACGTTCCGTATCATTGGAATATGATTTAACTAAATCTCTATGAAAAAATTCGATACCGTATAAAAGCGCGGTTGAGGCGGCGTAAATCAAATAAACGAGCCAAACGTTATGCCTTCTAAGTAGTATGGTTGCAATTACAAGAGCGGGAATAAAGTAATAATGATTACCACCTACAGGACCGCCGTTAAAAAACCACATCCAAGAAAGATAAATCAAAATGATAAGATTAAATGGCCAAAACAGAGAATGATAGATACTTTTTGTTCTGGAAATAAAATACATACCTATCAGTAAAATTCCGGAGATAAAGTTAAGAAGAAAAATCGCTAAAAAGTTTTCTAGATAAAAAGAAGAAAACGCGCCAAAAATGTTCAAGATTCCGTTCACAAAGGAGACCGTATTGAAGAGTCTGTGTTCGAGTGAATTTTTTTTAGGATCGCCGAACAAAAAATAGACGATTTTAAGGACTGTATCGGTCACGTTTTTTACCTCTTTTAACTACAGTTTTAATTTCATATTCATTTATAAGTATTTTAGAATATTTAAATTTTATACTATTTAAAAGTGATTCTAATAATTTTTTTAGTCTAAAATAATTTATCATCGGTTTAGAGTCTAAAAACAGGATCTACTGTTTAAAAACGCTCTCATTTTTGTAATAGTTCCTACAAATTATGTCTAATTATACAACCTATCGACTTTTGAGCCATTTTGCTGTCGTCAGAAATTGTAATAGTTCCCACATTTTTCAGTAAAGTTCTGATTTCTACCACGATAAAAACATTATAAAATTTCCAAAATTCTATTTTAGAATCAGTCAATTTTTTGTAACTACTCAGAATCATATAACAGAACCCCATTTTTTTGCACCAAAACAGAACTTTGTGATAAGAAATACTAAATTTTATCTATATTAATAAATTATAAATTAATTTATAGAAATAATTAAAAACGATTGAGTTGGTAATGTAAATTGAATTTAATATTTTTATTAAAAAAATTATAATATACTAAATATATATTATACAAATAAAAAAACAGAAACAATCCAAATCGATTTCAGAAAAGATCCAAATATATAAAAGATATTCTAGAAAATCAATCCGATCGAATATTAACTTTGCGATTTCCTCCGTAAAAATAAAAAATCGCCTTAGAAATTTCAATCAGACTTGCTTTTGGAACTCCAAGGTTGTTATTTTCAAAACCGATTTGAAAAAGTAGATTCCATTGATTAAAAAGAATTTTGTACATTTTCCAGATAGAAAAATTCGGATCATAAAGATTTGTAGATTCAGAAGTGATTCCGTTTAGTTCCACGATCGAAAAATCTTTTCCGCATTTTAACTTTTCATCTGACTTATAACGAACGTCGTATCGACCAAAAAAGAATCCGGAAAAAGTTTTTGAAATTTTGTCTATTTTTTTAGAAAGTTCTTCGGTGATTAAATAACTACCATCCGTAAAAAGGGTTCCTTGGGAATGATTTCCGGCTTCGGCTAATCTTTTTATTTCACCTTTCGAAAGGACCCTATCCCATTCTTTAAAAAACCTTTCTTGAAAAATCTTCCACTGAAATTGAAATCTAGGATGACGTATAATCAAATTTTCTAAAGTGTCGATCCCGTTTCCCTTTAAAATAGGAAATGTTTTTTTAGTGATCGATAAAATTCTACCATGGGTTTCGTAAGGAAAACGATAATAGAAAATCCCTGCTTCTTTCGGACCGGGGTGATATTCCTGAACGATCAGATCCACGTTGGTATTATTCCAATATTCAAAAACTTCGTTTTTATTTTTTACTAATCGAATTCCAGAGCCTCTTTGACCAGCGTCTGGTTTTAGTATATAAGGAAATTTGAATTTATTTTTCAAGATAATCTTATAAACTAAATCGAACCTACTTTCTGCTCTGGATAATTTTAAAAATTTTAAACTATGTTTGGAATTTAAATTATTAAAAATTTGTTCTTTAGATTCTCCCACTAAACCACCCAAAGGAATTCCCGGATTGGCGGCACAGATTGTTCCCAATCCTTTGTAACGAATTGTTAAAAAAAATACATAAGGAACAAGAGGAGAATAAAAAATCCAGGAAGGCCAAAATTCAGGTCGGATTAATTTTTTAAAACGAATTTTCCAAAGAATTATTTTACGGCTCATAGAATGATAGAAACGTTTCATAAAAAATTAAAATTTGCAGATTTTAGGGTTACGTATCAAAAATTTTTAATATACATGTCAAAAAAGAATTTATCTTAAAAAGTTAAACTTTTTTTAAAAAAAACTAACTTCTATGAATCCGAATTTTGATTTTGAGACCGGAATTGAATAGTTGATAATGCTAAACCAAATTCTTCTGGAAAAGAAACGTTGTGTAAAAAACATTCTGCGTAAAGTTTAATGATCGCCATATGATGAATCGTATGATCTTGGACATATAAAAATTCTCGTTTAACATTAGTTATAGTTTTCTCTTCGAGACCTTTGTGTGGATCGACCAAATATGTAAGTTTTAATTCTTTGTTTACGGTGATGGATTCTAATTTACCTAATAGTTCAAAAATTTTATCTCTAGCGGCCAGAGGAGAATTTTCATAAAGAGGATCTCGTTTTCTTTGATCGTAAGATATGTTTAAAGTTTCTATACCTAGGATTAAATTTTCTAAAATTTCAATACAGTGTCGAACGTGTTTTCCAACACTTAAATCCGAAAGTTGAGAAATATTTTTAGAATATTCTTTTTCTTCAATAGAGGAAAGAAGATCGGTCAATTGGTGGAAAGTATATTGTATATTTTTGAATTGAACGGATAACATCAAGTAGATCTTCGAAAAGTAAAGATTAAAGTTACAGAATACGAAATAATTTTAAAAAATTAAACCGAATGTTTAGACCGGAAAAACGATCTGAAATGCGAGGTTGACTTAAATACTATGGTATTACTTTTGATTGCTGGCGGTAATCGTTTGTAGAAAAGAAGTTTTTAACCCTAAGCCAAGGCGAATAAACGTAGTTATACGAATCGATTCCGTTGTTACAAAGACGCATAATAATACTGAAAATGAATGGCGAATTTTACGAAAATGTAAAATTTCTTACAGATTATACTATTTTGAAACATACAGCTTTTTTGAGAAAAATCCTACAGTATCAAGTCTTGAAATAAACTATCGTATTATTTTCATATGTTTTTGTAGTAATGCTCGAAGTTATATAATAAAGCACCTATATTGACGATCGATTAGTATATTCAATATTTATAAAATTATGATCTATATTGAGAAAAATACGTAAAAATTTATAGGTCAGAATTCAGCTATAATTCAAATTTAAGTCTAAAATAAACAAATTATCATCTGCCTTGATTAAAATACTTTGATCCATGAAAAGTATTGTTTCATTGAGAATAGAAAAGAAAGATAAAAGTGATTAAGAATTTTTTAACAATTCCAACTAGTTTCTCTTTATTACTCAAAACTATAAAGCCGAATACCTAATGTTTGCATTGGAATAGGAGCTTGAGATAAAAATTTAACATACTCTATATTTATAGAGATCGGTAAGTTTGTTTGTGGAAGAAGCGACTTAGGCTGGATTCTCTGATAAAAATATATTTATTTCATGTGTTAAGTTGTGTGTTTATTTAGGAAAATTTTTATAAAATCGATTTTTAACTTTTATGATAGTCGCAAAGCGATGATTAGACGCGAAGATTCGAATTTTGTAAAGACAGACCAGTAATTTAAAAAAAGAGGATTTGAAAAATGCAAAATTGGAAGAAAATTTTTATAGTGGTTCTGTTAATCTCTATCATGATTTACTTGGAGTATGAAATGGATCATACACTTGTACATGCGTCTTCTTCCTCAAAGACCGTTGACTCGATCATTCAAAAACCTACCGATCCACCAAAAGATAAACCAATCAAAGTCAATGTAAGTGGCGGAGGAACATTTTGTTATGGTCCTACTTTTAGCGGCGGTGAAAGTTACATCGTAATTGAACAGTGTTGGCAAATGCACGTTATGAGTGCAAGATACGACGTGTTCCAAAGAATTTCGTATAACGTCAATAATACGTGGTTATGTATCACTGCACCGGAGACAGTCATTAGAGGGGAAGAAAACTGGGACTATGTACATCTCAGACCTTGTACAACCAACGATCCTCTGCAAAGATGGATCGTAAAAGACAACTCGTTTTGGACTGCAGATGAGCGTTATCGATTGAAAGATACAAATTGGTATGCCTATATATCAAGAAATTCTAAAGATACATACAACCATACATTAGATTCTTCCATGAAAGATTGGATTCAAACAATAGCCACTCCTGGAAATATCAGCGTTCAAACTTCTATCGCTTGGGATTTGCAAACTACCGAGGGAAATGAACGTTATTTTATTCGCCGAGGAGGTTCGGATAAAAATACAACTCCTCTCTACTACAATCCAGAAAGTGGACATTTCGCTCAGTATGACCCGGTGAGTAGTTCTCTCTATTGTATGTATTCTAACGTGGGTAAATCGAATTGGGATTGGGTGACTTGGGCATCGTGTAGTGACGCAGCGATCAGTAAAGAGAATCCAACTTTTTGGAACGTCTCTTTTCAAACCGAAGAAGGGGGAATCATCACGGATTACAAGGGCAATTTACTCAGAGTAACCAGATATGGAAGCAATTGGGGAGTTGCCTATGCAGCTAAACCTTCTTATTTAGATAAGGATACCACCAATAGTCCCACTTCTTTGTTTGTAGTTGATAAAAGTTTACTGGATTGGACACGTTATACGTCATCTAATCTTGGAAAGACAGATCAGTATTGTCCAGCTGGTAATCACGAAAGTATTCTACATAAAAGAGTCAAAAGAACCTTACCACCCGACTTTCAATTGACCGAGGAATGGATTCAAAGACTTTATGAAATCACTAGGTCAACTACAGATCCTGGAACGATACGTGGGATATGTGGTATTTGTCTGATTCAAAGTTTTCAGATGATGGCAGAACTACAAGAGTATCATTCTCAAGGGCCTCTACAAAGTGGAGGTTATTTCTTCGATACGGCTCCTAATACGGATCCATTTATATCATTTAGACAACGTTATCCGTTATTGGACATGTTACTGGCGGATGTACCTACAGTATATGGTCCGGTCGATGACTCAAGCAGAATGTTGACATACGTGTCTGCTCAGAACATCTTGCCACAGTATCAATGGATACTCTCTCGTGAATTTGGCACTCAGTCTGAAATACGATCCCATATAAGATCACTCATCAATTCTCCACCTGGAAGCGTTTGGTTGGCGGTGATGATACAAATGCGTCCAGATAGAACTCCGGCGGGGCACGCGGTTCCAATACTTAGGACTTCTCAGGGATTAGTAGTAATTCCAACGAGATGGCCTTCGACACCATTTGACGTCTATAGACAAGTTTTAACACCAACCACGGACGTATCTCAGGTAGTTCGTAATCTTTTGTCAAGACCAGATAGAACTATAGAAAGACTTACGACGATACAGTTAGGAGAGTATTACCGCAATACTTTTGACTTTGTAATCTCTAATCGTAATTGTACAGGAGAAGGAGAGGACAGAAGAGGTACGGGACAATATCCAACAAGTACATCCGTAAATCAGTGTTCAAGAAGAAATGGAAGATGCGCACTGCAGTAAGAAAAATAAAGAACGATCTTCTTGAATAACGTGAATTCAGAGAAAGAAAACTGGGGCGAATCCGGCGTTGCCGGACCGCGCTTTCAGCTCCAGTTAATAAATTGCATAAAAGAAACTTAATATAATGTTTCGTTTTAAGTTACAATTTATTAACTACGCTTCAATCGCTTTCGCATCGGTTATGCCGGACTTACTTGAAATATCATAAAAAAAGAGTCGTTAGTCATAAATAGATAAAAATTTTGTAAAGCGCAAAAATTGAGGATGTCCTTGAATTTTTACTGATTTCTATTATAGAATAGCAACATAAAAATTATGAAACAAATAAAGTTTAGTTGTATATTAGATTTTTATGGTAATTTAATTTTAAGATTTTATAAAGGTTATTTTAGAAAATTTTTCGTTCAATTAAAGAATGGATTAAATTTGTAGAAAAATGAATCCTCCATTGATTTGAAATGGACAATTGAAGCAGTTTGTTAAACTACACTATGGATTTTTCAACAACTCTATTGTAGAAAGATTAGTTTTTTATTACTCAGAATTATAAAATAAAGTCCCCAGTATTTTGCATTGAAACAGTGTTTTGCGATAAAAATTAACGGTAATCAATTTGATAGGCACCAGTTAAAATGAATCAATAAAACCGTTTCGTTAATCGTAGATATGGAACTTTCATAGTCATTCGTGAAATTTATCTGGAAAATACTTTATCTTTGTTTAAAATGCCGATTTCAATTGTTTTAAGATGTAGTTGGATAACTTCTAGTTTAACATGAGTAGGGCGTTAAAAAATGAGAACGAATTTTCTAAAAGTGGTAGTTCCCACAGTTTAGTATTTACGGTAATTTCAAGGTTTTGTAAGAGTTCCCACATCTATTTTTTCGCGGTAAAACAAAATTTTAGAGAACAGATTCCTTATACCGAACTCACGTTAGTTTAACGTGAGCAGGGCATAATGCGAAAGGGATCGATGAATGAACTAAAGCACAACGCTTCCTCAAACTCAATGCATCGCTCCCTGAATGCCGATCCTTAGAGAGGCATTCAGGGAGCTTCATGGTCGTTCGAAGTAACTCAGCGTCTCACTCCCCATGGGTCGTTCGACAGGTCACGTTTGAAACTCAGCAAAACGCTTTCCTAAGGGTCGCGTTGGAAACTCAGCGTCTCGCTTCTACGGTCGCTCGACAGGATCAAGTTATTGGTATTTTATAAAAATTGAATTTGGTTCTGAAATTTTACAATAACTTGACCAGAGCTAAGAGCCCGGTCGGCTGCCTATGGCAGCCGGATTCGCCCGTTTTTTTTACGTCTTGCTCACGTCTCAACTACATTGAGAATTTGTTCTCCTAGATCAATTCTGCGATCCACACTACGAATTGTGGAGCGGATCACGTCTCCAGGGCGTAAGTATTGAATTCTTTTTTCTTGTCCTTTGATAAAAAGATTCCATTTCACTTTTTCGGGTAAAATACTTGCAATTTTTTGAATGAGTTTTCCGGGGGCTCTTAGCGCACATCCAGAAGGAGTTCCGGTCAACAATACGTCTCCTGGAGATATATTACAAAATTGTGATAATTCTAAAATACTTTCCGAAGGTTTAAAAACTAAATTGGAAGCGGAATCCTTTTGTCTAATTTGGCCGTTTACAAGAAGGGTCAATTCCAAAGAATCTAAAAGATCAAAATCTCCCGGATCTAAAACAGAAAGGTAAGGGCCTGCAGGGCAAAAGGTTCGATACGATTTACCTTTGTACCATTGCATTTGAGTAAGTTGAACGTCTCTAGCAGAAACGTCGTTTGCCATAAAGAAAGCCGCGACGTATTCTCTAATACTTTCAGAATTTAGTTTTAAAGTGGTATCGAAAGATTTTCCGAAAACAAAACCGAGTTCAATTTCATAATCCAAAAGTTTGACGTGACTAGGTCGGATGATTTCCCCGATTGGAGGAGAAAGTGAAGCGTCTGATTTTGTGAAAAATAAATTATAAGTTTTATCGTCCGGATCAAGTCCGGATTCGATCTGATGTTGTCTGTAATTGGCGCCTTGACAAATGATCTGGCAGGGGGAGGTGATAGGGGATAGGACAGAAACTTCTCGTATTGAAATCGATTTTTGTTTTAGATATTTTTTCTTTTTCTTTAGGAACTCTAAAAAATCCTTCGTAGAAAGATTATCACAGTCCAAAGTTAGAATTTTATCTTCTTCGATTTTTCCCCATTGAATCGAATTCTTTTTTTTGAATCGTATATAGTTAGTCGCCATTCAAAATACCTAAACGTATAATAAGAATTTTATAAAAATGCCATATTTGTGATTAATATATTTTTAAAATACAACAATCAGTAAAGAACATATTTAGTTGAACAACATTTTTTATTTGTTTTTATAGAAAACCCTATCTTTGCATAAATTAAGCGGTTTTTAGTTTCAGGATATTCTTGACTTTTAAGGGCCGATCCTTTTATGATATAACACTTTTTGCGAACCTGTTTTTCCCGATCCTTTGCGGTCGGTTCGCGTTTAAACGTTTGGTCTACGTTAGTCGATTTGACGGTTTTACTTAGTATTTGTATGGTATGCTCCGATTCGGTTCGCAATTATTATGTCTAGAAAGCTCAATAAAGCTTTTTCTAATCCATAAATTTGCACCTTTTCGGCCGCTATTTCTTTCTCTTATTAAAGAGGAAGTGGATTGAAACTAATATCGCATTCATTGCGTTTGCAATATCCGATAATTTCTTTCTCTTATTAAAGAGGAAGTGGATTGAAACACTTGAACTTGTTATACAGTATAACAAATAAATGATTTCTTTCTCTTATTAAAGAGGAAGTGGATTGAAACCTTTTTCGTTGCCATATCCTAAATCCATTATCGTATTTCTTTCTCTTATTAAAGAGGAAGGTTGTCAAAAAAACGATTTATTTAAAAAAAAATTTTATTTTAGGTTTTAAGGCGACCTCTTTATAAAAGTTTTCTCTTAAAGAGAAATCCTAGATATTCAATTATAAAATTCTAATTCATATAACGTGATTTAAATTCTAGATATTTATTTTATAAAACTGAATTTCTTCGTAAAAAATTGCGAGAGAACGATTTAAGCTCTACTGAAAAAATGTAGGAACTACTACATTTTATAGATTGAATAAACCATTGTTAAACTTTACAACAAAGTGTGACTATGAGAGGTAGTTTGTGGGAACTCATACAATCTGATTGCTGTGATGTAGGTTTATTTCAAGCAAGGAATTTGGTTCTACTACTGATCTCTATAAAATTGAGTACCGTTAATTTTATCGCAAAACACTGATTGCATGCAAAATATTAGGTACTTTATTGATAGTTATGAGTGATAATTATATAATAGAGTTGTTGAAAAATTAATTCTCCATCTGTTTTCTATTTCATAGAAACGGTCGATTGAAATAGTTTTGTTAATTGAACTATGGAATTTTTCAACAACTCTAATAGAATATTCAACATTTTTTAGTGATAAAAATTTATAGAACTTAATTTTATAAAGATCAGTAGAAATAAAAAAAATACTATTTAGAAATGTTTTTTCTAATTTCTTTATATGGAGATTCACGTTAATTTAAGTATCTTAAGGAATGTTTTTCCAATATTCTCCATAAAAGATCTTTTCAAATCACCGATTGAATTTATGGAAGGGTTTGAAAAAAAAGAGTTAGAGTTGGTTCGGAGAGCGTATCAAAATAGTAGTCAGTAATCTGATTGTAGTAAGTAAGTATAATTTAAAGTTCTAAATCAAGTAAGTTATGTTTTCTCTATTTCCTAAAGAGGAAATAATGTAGTTTTGTAAATCTAACGGTAAACCTTCGAATGATTCTTCAAAATAGAAAACACTTAGAAACGATAGCTCTACAGTAAAATACCATTGAAAAAATATAGATCTTTTCTAAACTTCTAAATTTAAAGTTTTACGAAAGATAGATTCGTAAAGTCTTAAAGATTTAATTCCTAAATCGGTCTATAAGATTTTAAGAATTTTGTCTTGGATAGAACCTTGTAATTCATTTATTTTTTGAATGAGACTTGACCCTTCTTCGTTGTATTCTTGTAAATTGATCATATAAATTTTTGATTGATAATTACTTGAGTCTTTGCAATTCATTTTGAATAATTAGAAAAAACTTATAAACAAAAATACAGATTTTTTAAAAGTGATTCAAAAGAATTTATTTTTGATTTTTATAGAAATAGGCTTTGAGACAAATCAATCTTAAGACGCGATGATTCTTATAGAGTTTAGTAGTCGTTTTACATTTTGAGTTTCATCATTTCTTTGAAGTTTGAGTTTGTAGGACTTATCATTATTTCTTAGAAATTGGAATTTAATAAATTAAGGGAAACCGCTTGACTCCAAAGAGGACTCACAGACATTGGAAGGACCGTCGCGAGTATGGTGAAATTGGTAGACACGCCAGATTTAGGTTCTGGTGCAGAAATGTGTGGGGGTTCGAGTCCCTCTACTCGCAAATTTATTTTTCTTACTAACCGCGTTTATACGGCGATTCAAATTACTCTTCAAACTTTTTTCTTAGAAAAAAATTATTTCCAAAGTGGCTTTTAAATTTAGGAATCAACTTATTTTTTTTGCATCGTAAGATGATTTTTAACGTGAGTTTGATGTAATAAAAAAGAAAGAATTTTCTAAAAGTATGTGTTCCTACATTTTTAGAATTTACTCGTAAAATCGCGGTAGTTCCCACATTTTAGAAATCGATCTGCAGAGTCAAAATTCAGATTTCAACTTTTTTTAAAAAACATGATTTCAGTATTAAAATTCTCTTTATAATGATGGATTGTTTTCGTAAAAAAAATTAGATGTGGGAACTCTCACAAAATTAAGATTTTACGGTTCAGTTCTGAAATTGTGGGAACTCTCACAAAATTAGTTCAGCAAAATGAAAAGATCTACTTTTACTTTTCCGACACCATCCAAAATTCTAGAGAAAACCTAAAACTATGTAAATTCGATATAACGCGAAAGGGATCGATGCGAGGTTAATAAATTGAAATTTAAGGTGAAATATTGTATTACGTTTTTTGTATGCAATTTATTAACCAGAGCGAAGAGCCCGGTCCGGCTGCCTGTGGCAAGCCGGATTCGCCCTGATTTTCTTACGCCCTGCTCAGTTGAAACTATCATTGTTTAGAAAGAATTTTGACGGTCCTTACTAAATCGTCACGGTGTTGTTTTAAATCTTTTTTGAGTAATGCCGGAAGTTCTTTTTGTTCCTTTAAAAAACGATTGGTTTTATCAACAAGAGACTGGTTCGGTTCCAATCCTGGAAATAAAATATTTCCAAACGCAGACGAAAAGTGAGAATCCCTGTCCTTGTAAATTCCAATCACGGACTGGAAATAAAGATCCTCGTAAATTTTTAGAATTTCTTCCTGATGATCCCAATAAAACCCCCTCATACCGAAACGAAGCATATCCGTAGAATGTTTAGTATTTGGATCCGTAAATTCTTTCCAAGCCGCAGCCTTGGACTTGGGATCCGGGAATGCAACTTTAGCAGTATATGCCTTTTTAGTTCCTAAGTCGGATGTGTCTGATTTTTCCTCCTTGGCAATGAGAACTAACGCGTCTTTTTCACCAAACGCGGAAAGTCGGGTTAAAATGCTCCATCTTCTTTCTTGATCGATTTTGATTCCGGGGATAATAACTTTTCCGTCTAAAAGATCTCTTAGATAAGAAAGTTGATCGGCGGTTCTAGAAGTTCCTTCCAACATTCTATACCATACGATTTTTTCCTCTTCTTGAATGGAAGGATCGGAAAGAAATTTTTTAGAAAGATCGTTTAACTTTTTAGACCATTCTTCTCTGTTTTCTTTTTTAAGATAACTGGTTACAATAGAAGAAGCTTTTGTAAGAATGTGACTGTTTCGAACAGAAAGGTCTACTTCATAAATTCCTTGAAGAAATACAAGATCTAAAAAATCCTTAGGCGAAATTTCAGCGTCACGCGTCATCTGCCACAGAGAACCCCAGAGGATTCTTCTTGCAAAACGATCCTTTAGTTTGTTGAAAGACGTTTTTAAGAGAGGAATTGCCTCCTTTGGAAGATACGTTTTTGCATAAGCGTAGTCATTCGTGTTGAGAACTACGATCTCAGATTGGATGGATTTTTTTGGATCTGAATTTTTAGTCTTTGCATTTTTGGGAACAGAAGAATCTGTTTTTACAATTGGATTGTAGGGGAGTATGGTTTCTTCTCCTTGAACGACTAACTTATCCTTCCATACCGTTTTGAAGGAATTAAGAACGGATCCGTCTTGTTTTTTTTCGATCTCATCTTCTTTCAGAGCAAAAACCGTAATTTCCAAGGCGTGGGTTCTAAGAAGTCCGTTCGTATCGGAAGGAAGTTGTCGGATGAAAAGACGGTTCTCTTTCCATATCGGAAGAAGGGTATTTACACCCGTAGTATCCAACCATTCCTTGCTCCAATTTCTAATATCGATGCCAGAAGATTCTGTCATCGTGTCTAAAAAATCGTTTTGAATCGTATTAGAATTTTTGAATTTTTGAAAGTATTTACGCATCGCATTTCTAAAGGAATCTTCTCCGATGTAATACATCAATTGTCTGAGTACCGAAGCTCCTTTAGAATACGAAATACCATCAAAGTTACTGATTGCGTCTAACGTGTTTTCGGCGCTTCCTGCTATGGGATGGGTCGTTGAAAGTTGATCCTCTCTGTAGGCCCATTCTTCACGAACATAAAAATGTTCTAAAGCGTCCGGAAATAGTTTTCCTTGAGACATTGCGTAATAGGAAAGATAATCCGCAAAACTTTCATTTAACCAGAGATCATTCCACCATTTCATGGTGACTAGATTGCCGAACCACATATGTACCATTTCGTGATAGATCGTGTTGGCTCTTCCTAAATATTCGGAATAAATCCTAGGACTTCTAAAAATATAGTGTTCCGAGAAAGTGACTGCTCCGACGTTTTCCATCGCTCCCATGTTGAATTCCGGAACGAAAATCTGATCGTATTTTCCGTAAGGATAGGGAAGATCAAAATACGATTCTAAAAATCCAAAAGATTCTTTTGTGATCGCAAAAATGTTTTCCGCATCCATATATTTAGAAAGAGATTTTCTGCACAGTATTCTGAGAGGAATATTTTTATAATGATCTTCCCAGACCTCATAAGGACCGGAAATCAAAGCGAACAAATACGTAGAAAACAACGCCGTTTTTTGAAAATGAATTTCGATTCTTTCTTTTTGAATTTTTTCTTTAATAGGCAGAGTGTTGTGAACGTATTTCCAATCTTTAGGGCCGATCAGAGAAAGTTCATAAGTCGCTTTTAAATCGGGCTGATCAAAACAAGGAAACATTCTATGCGCTTCAAACGGTTCAAAGTCCGTATGTAGATATTCGGAACCGTCGGAAGGATCTTGGAATTGATGGAATCCGGAACCGCTATGATTGTAATCGTTTGTATAAAGAATTTTAATTTCATTCTTTCCGACGTTTAAAGAATTAACCGGCAGATCCAAGAAAGAATCCATTTTTGTATAATCGGAGAAATCTTTTCCGTTTAACAAAAGCACTTCGATTTTCTTTGTAACAAAATCTATTTTGAGTTTTCCTTTTCCCTTTCCGGTATAAAAGAACGAAATTTTAGTTTCTCCCTGATACGTGGAAGAACCTGCTTTGAGATCTAAATGGATTTCATAACTGACTTGTTTGATTTGTTCGGCTCTTTCTATGGCTTCCGTTTGAGTAAGTATATTAGGTGCGTCCATTGGTTCCTTCTGTTATATTCGAAAATAAAAATATTCAAATATATGATTTATTTTAAATACTACGATTTTATGTAGAAATTTGACTTTTAGAATTCCTATTTTAGGTTTTCCGCAACAAAAATAATTCCTCAAAGAATATCTTTTAACTGCATCTTTCTAAGACGAGGGGCGATCGTACCTACAAGTCCTACGGTCAAAAGAGTTAAAATTCCTCCTGCTACGATGGAACGCCTGATTCCGAGCCATTCTGCGGTAACGCCTGATTCAAATTCTCCGATTTCGTTTGAGGAGCCTATAAAAATATGATTCACCGCAGAGACTCTACCTCTCATATGATCTGGAGTATACATCTGAACAATCGTATGACGAATGACTACGCTGACCATATCAAAGGCGCCCGCAGCCGCAAGACATAGAAATGAAATTCTATAGTCTTTGGAAATTCCGAAAAGAATGACGCAGATTCCAAAACCAAACACACAAGAAAGAAGAATCCAGCCGGAATGTTTTTTAGGAGGTTTGGCCGCAATCAAGAAGGCGCATAAAACCGCTCCGACTCCTTGAGCAGAACGAAGAACGCCAAAAATCTCAGGACTCTGACCTAAAATCTTTTCGGTAAAAGAAGGAAGTAAGGCCACCGCACCACCAAAAAGAACCGCAAATAAATCCAAAGAAATCGCCCCCAATATGATTTGATGAGTGGAGACAAATTTCCAACCTCCGCTTAGACTTTCCCAGATAGATTCATTCGATTCTGGTTTGGACGGAACCGGTTTCCCTTTTACAAGTAACATCATGATCAAACCCAAACTCATCAGAATCAGATCTACGGAATAGGCGAAGTAAAGACCCATTACGATCAATATACCTCCCGCAAGAGGGCCAAGAACCAAAGAAGTCTGCCAAGCGATTCCGCTCCAAGTGGCGGCGTTGGGAAAAGTTTCTTTATCTACTAACTGGGTTTGAAACGCTGCGGTAGCAGGATTTAAAAAACCTCTTGCGATTCCGGAAAGAAAAATCACGCCGTAGATTGGATAAACTCCAAAGTCTCTCAGAATCCAAGTGATATTAGGAATTACTAATATAAGTAACAATACGGAGCAGATCGACAAAAGACAAAGAGCCGAAACTATTATTTTTTTTCTAGGAAAAGAATCAATTACAAGACCCGAAAACAAAGCCATAGAGATGGAAGGAATCGCCTCCGCAAGACCGATAAAACCTACGTGAAGATTACTTCCTGTAAGATGATACATCTGCCAACCGACCACTGTGGTTTGAATGCTGATAGAAAGGGTCACCGTAAACTTACCAAAAAGAAAAGAACGAAAATCGGAGATTCTCAACGCTTGGAACGGGTCGTGTTTGATTTGAGTTTGAGTCATATTAATACCGGATTGGGTTTTTGATAAAATACATTCCAAAAGCGGCAACTACCATACCGTGATGAAGAATATGATCTGCTATCAGTTTAGGAATATTTTCAATGGGAGTTTCAAAAATTTCGATTTGTTCGCTGTCGTCTAGGTTTTGTTCGTGTAATCTACGCGCGTTTCTGGCGATGAAGGTATGGCACCAATTGTCTAAGATGGCGGGGTTTCCGGTTACCTTACCGAGATATTCCCAGTCTTGAGAAACGTAGCCGGTTTCTTCTATAAGTTCCGCTTGAGCGGATTCTAATAGAGAATTTTTTTCTGCGATCCCGCCTGGAATTTCCAAACTGAAACGATGGATTCCGTGTCTATATTGATCGACTAGAACGATTTTATTATCTGGAGTAAGTGCGATTATATTTACCCAATCTAAGGATTCTAGATGAAAAAAGTCTTTGGAAATTTTTTTATCGGGAGAAGTTATATTCCAGGAAACTAATTTAAAAATCGGAGTATTTACTAAGTCTTTTCGATTGATCTTAGACCAGAGATTGGAGTGAGGATCGTATTCTTCCGGTAGAAACGGTTTCATAAGAATTTCCTTTTTTCGAGACCGGATAGTTTGGGTTTTGGCTGCAATTTAAAGAAGTAGATTCGATTTAAAAACATTCAATTTTTCTAATAAAAAAGATTTTATGGATTTTTTCCCACAATGGATTTGAAGGATCTGGATGATTTATCTTCTGATTCCAAATAAGAATTTCCCCATCCGTACTGTCAAGTTAAGAGATGAAAAGTGGATTCAATCTAGTGTGACAAAAACATTCGAAGTAACTTGTATATAGGATTTGTTTTATGCGAAAAAAACGAACGGAATTGTATTCTATCGAATTTTAATTTGATAGAAGTCGTTTCCAAAAAGGATACAAATTGGAAAATTTTTGAGATGATCTTTTGCAATTTAAAAAGCGAAAAAACTATAACAACGATCAGACGTTGGATAAAAACAACTCATTTAAGAAACAGAAAACGGCGGGTATAAACGGAACTGGGCAAGGGTGTACATGATTGACAGAATCTTTCTTTCCCTAATTATGTCACATGTTTTATGAAACTCAGTCCTGAACAGGAAAAAGCGGTTCGTCACGTAGACGGTCCCATTCTAATTTTTGCAGGCGCGGGCTCTGGAAAAACCAGGGTAATTTCCAATCGGATCGCGCATTTGATCGAAAACGCGGGAGTTCCCGCAGGAAAAATCGTAGCCTTATCTTTTACCAATAAAAGCGCAAGGGAAATGGAAGAGCGGGTTCGAAAGATGATCCCAAGGCAAAAACTCAAGGGGATCGTACTTTCCACGTTTCATTCTTTAGGATTGAACATACTCAAAAAACACATAGGACTTTTGGGATACAAACATCCGTTTTTATTGATGAATCAGAATGATCAGGAAGGATTCTTAACGACATTATTGATTGCTAATAAAGTAGAATTAAAAAAAGCGAAAGTATCGGAGGTCCTCGGAAAAATATCCAGGATTAAAAATTCGGGACTCGCATACAGGGAATATCTGGATTCCTCTCTTGTAGAATCCGACCAGGTGGCCAATCTAGTTTATGATAGTTATCAAAAGTCTTTAAAAGAACAAAATTCTCTCGACTTCGATGATCTTATACTTTTGCCCGGAGTATTACTACGAGAGTTTTCGGAGGTCAGAGAAGAATATCATAAAAAGTATCAATACTTTATGGTGGATGAGTTTCAAGATACCAATCAAACTCAATATGTATTTTTAAGAGCTCTCATGGGAGAAAATCGGAATTTATGTGTGGTAGGAGACGACGATCAATCTATCTATGCGTTTCGAGGATCGGATCTAAGTCTGATTTTAAATTTCGAAAAAGATTTTCCGGAAGCAAATGTAGTCCGCCTTTTGGAAAATTACAGATCCACTTCCGTAATTATACAAGGAGCCAATTCGCTTATCAAAAATAATCTTTCTAGAAAATCGAAAGAACTTTTCTCCTCCATACCCGGCGGAAGAAAAATCCGTTATTTGGAAAGAATGGATGAAAAAGACGAAGCCGCATATGTGGTGGATTGTATCCGAGAAGAGATGATTAAAGACGCAAGGATCGGAAGTCAAATCTCTATATTATTTAGAACTAATTTTCAAACCAGACCCTTTGAAGAAGAACTCAGAAGTAGATCCATAGCGTATAAACTTGTGGGAGGATATAATTTCTTTGACCGAAAGGAAGTTAGGGATATGATTTCCTATATCCGATTGATCGCCAATACCAGAGACGACGCTTCTTTACTCAGAATATTAAATTATCCAAAACGAGGAATCGGACCTGGAAGTATTTCACTCATTCACGAGAAGGCTTCTCAAATGGGGGAATCTTTATACGAGATTCTTTTTAGGGTTTGTGAATCTCCAGATTTTATTCCTAACTTACAAAAAAAGATTCAGTCGGAGATTTACAATTTTGTAAACTTGATCGAAAGAACTAAGAAAAAATTTTCCACGGCGCCTAAGATGTATTATGCGTTCCGGGAATTTATCCAAGAAGTAGGAATTGAAAAGGAAATTCTACTCGAAGAAAAAGACGAGAAAGTAGCAAAGGCACGTACTTTCAATTTATCTGAACTAGTAAACATGATGTCTTACTTCGAGGAAAATCACGATTCACCCGAAAAACCAACGTTATTTGATTTTATCAATCGACTGAATTTACTCATGGAAGACGAAAATCCGTCCGATGAGGATAAGGAAGACAATCGTGTACAGTTGCTAACAATTCATCAATCCAAGGGATTGGAATTTGAATCGGTTTATGTTCCTGGAATGGAAGAAGGAATTCTTCCTAACTCTAGAGTATTGACTGAAGAGTCTTCCGTGGATGAAGAAAGACGTCTACTATACGTTGCGATGACTCGTGCAAGAAAGCATTTATGCTTGACAGGTGCCGCAAATAGACGAAAGTTTGGGGAGCAAATCGCTACCCAAGTTTCCCGGTTTCTGACTGAAATCGATCCGGAGACTATGGACTGGGTTTCCAATGATGAGGTTCGACAGCAAGAGACAGAAGATTTCTTCGCCGAACTGGAAAAATTGAAAACAGGATCGTAAGCATGACATTCAATACAACAATCATTACTGTAATAACGTTATTTCTATTTAACTGTACTAGCGGTCAAAAAACCGTGGATTCCGGACTTTCTCAGGAATTAGTGATCCGTTCCAAAATTCAATCGATTGATTCTCAACTTTCCTCTTCGCAATTAGATGAAAAAAAACGTTCTTCTTTGTTGATGGAAAAGGCGAAGTTACTGATTCAAATTGAATCTTATAAAGAGGCAACTGTTGTCTTAAAAGAGATTCAAAATTCCAAAGAAGGCAAAAGTCTAGAACATTTAGATCATTATTTAGGGACTGCTTATTTAGGAATCAATGATACTGAAAACGCGATCGTTCATTTTAGAAAGTCCGAGTCCGTAGATAAAAACTACGAATCTACAAATCGTAAAAAGATGTATGCAAAAGCTCTCTATCAAGAGGAAAAATACGGTTTGGCTCTGGGAATTTTAGGTCGTGCCTCCAGAGAAAAAGATTTCGAAAAAGATATTCTATTTTATGAAACCGTTGCAAATAGTTTTATGCGAATTAAGGAATTCAAAAGATGTCAGATGGTTCTGGAAGAAGGGCTTCAGAAATTTCCGGAGAGTCCGGTTCTGAAGGAAATTCAAGAGCAACTTTCTCAGGTTCTTCCAAGATAATTCAACACAGTTCTAAATTGGCCCGGGTTCGGAACAAAATCGTTCCCGGTGATCTCATCCGTTCTCTCGGGTCTTTTTTATTTTTTTTAAAAGAAAACCGAAAAACTAAAATCACACTTATCTTATTTATTCTCACGATTTCTATTTATACGATCTTAGTCGAGTCCGTCGGATATTACGTACGAAATTATCTTCTGGATCTGAGAGGAGTAAAGGAACTTTCCAGAAACTTTATCAACAAGGAACTAGGAAGGGCTGTGACTTTAGGCGTTGTGGAGTATGATTTTCCAAACGCCGTCGTATTTGAAGATTTTAGGATTTCTTCCGAAGAAGATTTTGCGCTTAACCATATCTTATTTCGAACCAATAAGATTCGATTTCGACTGGGAGGTTTGTGGAAAGGACGTCCTTTTGTTCGAGGAATTGTAGTAAAGGATTCCTCGATCAATATAGATCTGCAGGATCAGATTTCGGGAGAACTTATAGGTTATATCCAAAAAATTAATATTCCAGAAATTCGTTTGATGAATACTACGATAACAATTTCTCGCGATGGGGAAGAGATTCTAAATGCGTTAAAGGGAATCGATATAGTAATCACCAAACAGCCCGAAGGTGTAATTATCTCTGTTAGCGATTCCTTATTTCCGTTTCCGTATTCCAGATATATTCAGGGAACGTTCGAAACCAAGTTTCATTCGGACGAATCCAAAAGTAGTTTCCGTTTTCAGAATGTAAAAGCCGAGAAGGTTCGGGGAATTTATTCGCTGTTTGGAAAGATTGCCCCTAGTTCCGGAAAAATCTCAGGCGAATACGAGATTCTTTTAAACGGAAAGAAAGTCTCCGTAGTAGGTAAAAACCGATTCACCAATGTGTCGGGTAAAATTTTACAGGAACTCCCCTTGGGTTTGAAAATTCCGGATTTAAAAGACGCGGATCTGATTCATGAAATGGATCTAAAGTTAGACGAAATAGGGGAAAAACAAATTCATACCTTTACAAAAGAAGAAAACCTGTTTCGTATAACGTATAAAATGAATCCTAAAAAACTTTCCACTTGGGAGGTTTTTGCGGATTGGAAAAACGTTCGTGAATTAAAATCTATTTTTCAATTTCCGGGAGATCTGGAAATTTTAGAAGGTGGACTTGAGTTAAAAGGTAAATGGGAAGAGACAGGAAATTACGGGGATTGGATCAAAAGTGAAGTTTTTTTGAGTCTTTCTGGTTTTTATTGGAAGGATCCTTTTTTAGATTTCCGTTTGGATGAAGCAAAGGCCAACATTCTGACCGGAAATACGTTAGAGTTTAACGCAAAAGGAAGCCTGTTTCAAGAACCGATTCGGACTAAGATTGTCGGCAAAACCGGTTGGAAAAAATCGGTCAGAGGTAATGGCACTTTTTATTATCCTCTCTACAGCGATTGGAAATGGGAACTCGATCTGGATCGGATTTCTGTGAAGAATTTTCTTCCAGTTTATCATTTGTGGAAGAATTGGATTCGTACCGACATTAAAACTCGCCAAGAAAAATTAGTTCCGGAAATCCGTTGGACCAGAACACCATTTTACAAATATCTAATGGAATATACTACGTTTACGGTTCAATGGAAATCGAAGGCGTTTCGTTTTGGAGAAAAGGATTTAGGAAACCTTACTTTAAACGGTAAGGTGGTTCCGTTTTTTTCCAGATTGGATTTAAAAGGTTTTAGGGAAGGAAATCAATTTTTAGAAGCGTTTGCGAATTTCACTTTCGGTCAGGACAATCCATATATGGATCTTAGGATAAAAACTTCGGAAATGCCCTGGGAAGAATCTGTAAATGGTTTTTGCGGATCTTGGGTCGTTCCGGAAACGGTTACTTCGGATACTACGATTCGACTTTTCGGGGACGACTTTTTAGCACTTCATAATTCTTTAAATGTTTCGCATAACGTAATTTTTAATCGATCTCGTTTTCAGGATAAAAGATCTTTTCCTTTAAATCTTAGAGAACCTTTCGATTTTGGATACGAACATAATCTTTTGCCTACATTGTCATACTATAGAAATATCTTTTGGAAAAACGAAACGGCGGATTTAAAGGGTTATGGAGCCGTGGAAGGCAACCGAGTTAGAATCAGCGCCAATGGAATGTTGAACGATACGTTTATCAGTAGGAAGTTTAAGGAGGAGTCCGGAGAATGCAAACTGGAATCGGTCGGAGACAGATAATCTTAATTACGTTCGGAGTTTTTTTAACAATTTTACTTGTTTTCGGGATTTATCTTTTTATATTCAGAAGTCCTAATGTTTCAATTGTGAAAAATTCAGAAACAAAAATCGATCTGGTCGGAACTTGGAGGGTTTCTACCGTCGTTCCTGCGATACAAATTCGGTTTATCAGCGATAGAGAAGCGATTCTTTTGGGAGAAAGTTCGGAAACCAAGTTGTATCTTATGGAAGACGGAGAAGGGTTACAGTTGAGAAGAAGAGGGGAGGAAACCCCCATCGGTTACTTTTTATTTCGAGAGTTGAAAAAAGATTCGTGGCAAGGTCTCTGGGGAGACAATCTTGTCGTTTTAAAAAGGATTTCTGCAAATAACTAACATTTGTTAGCTGGTATTCAAAAAACTTTTATAAAAACTCGTCCTATTTCGCGATCATAGAGAGCAAAGTTGTATTCGGAAGCGTTTTGCTTTAGTTCTCTCGCATCGATCCCTTTCGCGTTATCCCGAATATGGAACGTTTACAAATCTTTAGCATTATAGTTTCTGTATGAGTTCCCACATTTCTAGGCTTTGAATATTTTACAGAACTATTACTTGGAATTATATAATAGAATAGTTGAAAAATTAATTCTCCATTTGTTTCTATTTCATGGAAACGGTCGATTAAAGCAATTTTGTTAATTGAACTATGGAATTTTTCAACAACTCTAATAAAGATAAGCACTTGTATTTTGATTTAAAACAGGGTTTTGTAATAGAAATTTACGGTATTTTCAATTTTATAAGAAATTTAGTAATCGTGAGTTTTAGAGATTTTTAAATAAAATTCTGTATCAAATTACGGTTTGTCTTTTTAGAATTGTTGAATTTTTTACTTTTGATGTGTTAGCTTTGTGAAATTTTATTATGAAAAGGAAAAGGTTAAAACATATAACGTTTACCGTCTGTCGGATGTTTTGCGGTTGGAGATTGATCAACTCTTCTACCGAGCTGAATCGACTGGGAAGTGGTGTTTTAAAATATGATTTTTTAACACAGCGATCTTTTTTTAACGATGATCTTATTCAAACCCCAAATATTTTAGAAGAAATTGAAATATTCTTTTCGGAAGAATTAGATCGTATGTCTCTTACAAGAGTTGCGTTTCATCTTGCATTTTTAAACGTGGAAATCATTCAAAACCTTGTTGAATCTAAAAATAGCAAAAAATTTGATAAGCACGCACATAAATCAGAATCTAATTATATATCCTATCAATATCGATTTGATTGTGAATGTAGAATTTTAACGGATGAATTTGAGTATATTGAAAAATACCAATGTTTTACTGGATTGCCAGATAGCTTTTGTTGATTAAGCTATTTATAATATTTTTATATTTTCTGAATTTTATTGTGAAATTATGATTTGTAATAGTTTCAACATTTTCAAAGTTTTACTGTAAAGTTTGATTTTTACGTGATTCTGAAATCAGTCTATTATGGATTCTAATTCATTTTTCCATCGAGTTAGTTTTTCCAAGGATGGTTGGGCATACTTACTAATCCATCGATCATAAATTTCCTGAATGGGGACATGGTCTAAATAATTCCATCGAATCCGTCCTACTTTTTTTACGATTAATAGTTCAGCGTGTTCCAAAACTTTCAAATGTTGCATCACAGTGCATCGATCTAAGGATTTAAAATGGGAACAGATTTCTCCAGTCGTTTTTGGTTTTGTACTAAGAAGATCCAAAATTTCCCTTCTTTTAGGATCCGAAAGCGCCTTAAAAACAGAATCTTGCTTGTCTAGTTTTAACATGTTGTTATAATATAACATATTAAAAATCTAATTTTTCAAGAGGAAATTATATGAATTTGAAATTTACGGTACAAACTAAAATTCAAAAATCTTTGGAAGTTGTTTTTCAAGCTGTGTATGACCCAAAACAATTAAGCGGTTATTTTACTACCGGAGGTGCCAGCGGACCTTTAAAACCTGGAACCGAAGTGATTTGGAAATTTGAGGATTTTCCTTCGGAAGAAGGAGTTCGTGTATTTGTCAAGGAAGTGGAAATGAATTCTAAAATTGTATTAGAATGGGATGCTCACGAAGGGGGATATGAAAGTCAAAATGAATTATTAACTACCGGTGGATACAAGACTCGTACAGAAATGATCTTTGAATCCTTAGATTCAAACAATACACTTGTAAAAATTACGGAGTCAGGATGGAGAGAATCCCAGGCTGCATTAGACGGTTCTTATATGAATTGTCAAGGTTGGATGAATATGAGCTGTTGTTTGAAAGCCTATTTAGAATACGGGATTAATCTTAGGAAAGGATTTTTTTGAGAGATTATATGAATTTTCTTTCCTAAGAACTAAAGTTTGCAGTAAAATAATAAAACTTTTATATTCCAATTTAGTAAAACTTTAGAGGGATAAATAAGAATTATTTCTTAGGCTAAATTATAGATTCTCTTTTGAATTTTTGAAATCAAATAAGCTTTTGGATTTTTGAAACTCAGCGTATAACATAAAGAATTTATTTATTGGTTTGACAAAAACTTCAGCAATTTCAGCGGGAAAAAAGCCTAACTCTGCCGCGTTTGTAAAACGTTTCGCTATAAATTCGGTAGAGTCTTTATCAATCGATAAGATTACTTCTTCTGGAAGACAATGAAATACATCTTCTTCTTCGTCAATTTTAACTAAAAAAGGAGTTAAAATGAAGCCGCGTTTTCGAGGACGATTATAAATTATGAGTTAGTTCTAAAATTTTAAAATCAATTCTATTTGAATATTCAAAAAATGTATAAGTCTTCAAAAAAATGGTCGCATTGTTGTGTAATTTCAACTTTTTTAATATACTATAAAATTACGTATCGTAAACTTATATTACAAAAATCTGTTTCAAAACAAAATTCTAAGTTTCTATTTGCTGTTCTGGGTTTCCGGATTCCTGGGTGGTCTTTTTTGTAATTCCTTTGATCAATTTTGTAATTTCTCTGGAAGCGTATCTGGATGAATTTTCACTGCCCAAGGCATCTTTCACTTTGCGAACGTCTTCGATTGTTTTATTTCTATACTTTTTGTTTTCTAAAAGCGCCAGAGTTTCCTCGACGATATTGTTCGGAGAACATTCCGCTTGAACCAGTTCTCTGCAAATTTCTTGACCGGAAAGAATATTTACAAGACCGATATGAGGAGTTTGGATAAAAAGAGAGCCGATTATGTAAGTGAACATGCTTACTTTGTAAAGTATAACCATCGGCTTTTCGAAATAAGCAACTTCTAATGTAGCGGTTCCGGAAGCGACTAAAACCAGGTCCGAGGCTTCGATTGCACGTAGTGAACGGTCGAATAGATATTCAATTGTTAAGTTTGGAAATTTGGATTTGGCGAGTTCTATTTTTTCTAAAATAAAAACTTCTTCTTTTTGATTGATGTTTGGTAAAAGAAAACGAATTTTCTTATTATCATTTTCATAATGATTCGAAAGTTGGCCCGCGGATTGCAAAAGATCATTTAAGATTCTTCTAATTTCACCACTTCTGGAACCAGGCATCAAAGTGATTGTAAAATGAAATTGAGTTTTGTTTTCCGGTTCCGGAATGACCGCTTCTTTACGGATTTTTTCTCTTAAACGAACTGCAAGAGGATGACCTACAAATTCACAGGGAACGCCGTAACGATCGTAGATTTGTTTTTCAAAAGGAAATAAAACTAACATCAAATCGATGTTATCTCGGATCGTATAAATCCGATCGAACTTCCAGGCCCAAAGTTGGGGAGACACATAAAAGATAACCGTAATTCCTAGTTTTTTCAACTCTTTGGCAAGACGAAGATTAAAACCTGGGTAGTCGATTAAGATGGCGTGGGAACAATTTTTTTCGACGGCGACGTGGATCAATCTTCCGATCAAGGATTTTAAAAATCTATATTTAAAAAGGATCGCGGAAAAACCGATGATCGAAAGTTCTTCCATGGACTCGATCGAAGTAAAACCTTCTTCGATCATTCTCTCTCCACCTACTCCGAAGGTTTCCAAATCGGGAAAGTTTTTTTTGAGTTCTCGAATGAGTTCACCACCCAGAAGATCTCCCGAATGTTCTCCGGCCAACATTAGAATTTTTGGATCTTCTTTTTTGGTCGTAACTACGCCCACCCGAGACGGTTGGCTACCGGATTTTTTGGATTGTAGAGTTGATTTTTTTAAGGTTGCCACTTCCGATACTCAAAATATTGATTTTAAATTTTTCTGCAAGGTTAATAAATTCTTTTGGATGAACGATGATCGTTTCACCTGTTCTAAGCGCTAAGGTTCCGCAGTTGTTTTCATACATCGTTTTTAAAGTGTTCTCGCCGACTGTGGGAAGATCGAAACGATGATCTTGATCCGGTTTTGAACTTTTACAAACGGTCGCCTTTCCTTTTTTGGCAAAAGAGCCACCTCTACAAATTGCAAGGTCGGTGCCTTCCACCGCTTCGACTGCAAGAACCGATTTATCTAAAACGACTACTGTCTGACCAATGTCCAAACCGGCCATCTTTTCGGCGTAATCCATTCCAAAGGCGATGTCTTCCAATTCTTTTTGAGTCAAAGGTTTTTTAGTAAACCTACCTTCCGGAAGAAATAGGGATTGAAGAAAAGTTTTTTGAGAAATGATCGCGATTTTTTCTTTAGCAAATTCGTCGGCAACGGTTTTAAAAATGGAATAATCGTGTCTGTTGATCATTCTGGCGAGAAGTGCTATTGCCTTCAGATCAAATTTCAAATTTTTGAATATAATCTCTTTCTTAACTTTGCCAAGTAGAAGTAATCGATCTACGTTGTGTCGTTTGCATAACTTCAGAAGAGTTCCAATTTTTACGATATGAATTGGAATGTTTCGATCTTCGTATATTCCAACGTGGAAATCGGATTCGATGATGGAAAAAAAAATAGGGTCTTCACCCGCCGCGAGAGCTTCTTTCATACCGATATGAGGGAGTTCTCCCGCACCGGCAAGAATACCTAGTTTTCCCAAACTAAAAACCCGTCAATCCGAGGAAGAGGTAGCGGAAGAAGTCGTAGAAGACGATTCTCCGGAGCCGCTCTTTTTATAATCGGTCACATAAAAACCGGTTCCTTTAAAGATGATTCCCGAACCGTTGGAAATCATCCTTTCCACTTCCCCTTTTTTACCACAGAGATGACAATCTTTGATTGGATCGTCTTTCATGGAATGGAATTGTTCGAAAACTTGACCGCAGGCTTTGCATTTATAGTCGTATGTCGGCATGGATTATCCTTTATTAGAATATTCTAAATTACTATTGCTCATGGAATAAATTTAAGTTGAAAGACGCTTAAATTGGAATCACCGTTTTCCCTAGCCATAGGAAGACAAAACCTCCATCGTATTCCGGAAGTAGGGTCTATTGTATTTAAAGAATCAATTCCGGAAAGGGCCATTTTTTCGGAAACGATCAAACCGGCTTGGAAACCGGAAGAGCCGTTTTGAACATTTAGGCGAAATCTTCTTTTGGAAAAATTGTCTCCGGTAATATATCGGTTTCGGTTGATAGAAATGCTTTCTTTGTCCATTTCTATTTCGAAAGTTTTACGTAGATCTCCGGGAGGACCGGCTAACAATGTAAAGACGGGAATCGTTTCGTCTCCTTCTAAAAAAGAAACGTAAAATTCTAAATCTCGGAAAGGTTCATCCACGGAACGGCAAATTAGATCGTATTTACTTTTGGAGGAATGTAGAACCATTCCTGAATCTCCGTCTAACGCGATTTTTTCGGTGGGATGATATTCTCCCTGAAATCCATTTGGAGGAGAAGATTCTTTCCAGGACTCAAAATCCCAGACAGGAGAACGGTCTAAAGCGCGGAAATATTCTTCCATCGTTTGAGAGATAGAAAGATCCGAAGAAACGTTTTTTAAAAAACCGGAAAAGATCCAACCTACGTTTCCGTTTCTCAGATCTACAATTTGGTTCCAACTTCCTCTTTTACCGGCTATCGTTTCGGTTCGTGAATCTCTATCGAGTATAAAAACGGTTTCTCCACCTTTGAACTGAAACGAAATCGGATTTTCGGTTCCGGGACCGGTTCTAACGTTTAGATTTTTTCCTTCGATTATCGCCTTACTACCATTAAACGGAGAATCTTCTTTTCCGGAAAAGTATTCTAACAATTTAGAAAGTTTAGATCTGCCGTTTTCATTCAATTCTTTTGCAGAACCCGCGGAAAGAGACTTGAGCAAGGCCTGATTGTATTCGTTGTAGAGTGGAAGTGGATTGGATGAAATTAGTTTCACTAAATATTTGGAAAGAACGTCTACGGTTTCGTATTCCGCGCCTAGATATAATTTTTTACAAAGTGCTCTCGTTTTAAGAAAGGAACCTTCCGGTAAAAAGGAAAAAAATCTATCTTCGAATGTAAAGATCGTTCTTCCCCCTACCTCTCTTTTAAAAAATTTAAGTCCTGATTTTTCCGCAAACCTGGAGGCTACTTTTTCTCTTTTTTCAGAAGGAACGGTTAAAAGATAGAAGTTAAATTCTGAGAGTGACATAGAAGCGTAGGAATAGTCTTCTAAGTCCGGATCTTTTTTGCTTAGAACTTCTAAAACTACGTCTTCCCAATTCGATTTAGAAAAGTTTTTATAAACGGAATCGGTTTTACGAGTAAGAACTTTCCAAACAAGAAAACCGAATAAAATGGAAGTGAAGATAAGACCGAGGACTACAAAAAAACTCTTTCTCAATTCCTACCCTCGGTTTTGGGAATATCAATCTAAATGCGGAATTAGTTTATCTCTATCCACTTGAAAACGTTCCATCAAAGCGTTTTTAGAGAGATAATAGCGCAACAAATCGATGTTAAAGTTTACTTTTGCCTGAGTCAGTCTGAGTTGATCTTGAACGTGTGTGTCTAACGCGTTTTTCACGGCAACCGCGTCCGCTCTACCTTGACGAAAACTTCTTAAAACCCCGTTGTAGTAGTTTGCGGTTTCTCTTTCAGTGATGATATTGTTTTTATAAATTCTGTGACTTGCTTCTAAAGCTTCAATTCTAGTTTTTACGTCGTCTCTTACTTCGTTTTTAAGCTCGTCTTCTTTGAGAGTCGCTTGACGCATCCCTATATTTGCGTCTCGAACACCCGCGTAGATTCCTTTATCCGCGATCGGATAAACAAAATTGACTTGCCCGGTCCATTCTTTATACTTTGCGGTTGTGATTCCTTGGTTGGTGTCGTTATAATTGTCTTGGGGAGAAATGATATTCTGAGCCTGACTTGCACCGGTTCCGGAAAGAGTCAGAGTAGGAAGACGATCGTTATTCGCGTTTTTTAAAGCCGCTTCTGCGATTTCTTTTTGTTTGAGAGCGTTTAAGAAGTCTGCTCTGTGTTTATAAGCATATTCTAAATCTTTTGTATATTCCGGTTTTTCTGTTAGTTCTTCTAAAAGATTTGTTTCTTCGGAAAGTGTAGTATCGTCCGGAATTTTAAGAGAACGGATAAGTTTGCGTTTTGATTCTTCTTTTTGAACCTGAGCGGTTTCTAATTGGTTTTGTGCTTGAGCCAGGAGAGCGTTCCACTGATTGACTTCAAAACTTTCAGAAAGTCCGAGGCTTTGTTTACGAGCGGTAAGATTGCGAATGTTTCTAGTGTTCTCAACGAGTTGTTTGTATGTTTTAACTGCTTGTGTTTTGATCGAATAGTCCCAGAAGTCTACGAGTGATTCTACGATCACTGAGGAAATCTGTTGTGATACTTGGTTTTTTACGATTTCCGCTTGGGATTCTAAAATCTTAACTTCGTTTCTACCTTTATATCCAAATGAGTTTTTCAGTAAGTCTTGGCTGATGGTAGCTCTTACAAATCCTGTATAAAGTGGAGGAATTCCTAAAGAACTAAATCCGGCTGGTGTGGTAGAAGGATTTTCAAATGCGTTCGAGTCGAATCTTCTGCTTCCGGCTTCTACCTTGAAATAAGTTCCAGTCGTTTGAAGAATCTTTTCGATTCCACCTTTGATAGTATCATCCGAAATTTTTGTTCCTGTAGAAAAGTTTGCTTGGTTAAAAGGAAGGATGGACTGACTGGATCTTCCGTCTGCTACTAATCTCCAAGAATATTTAGAGTCGTTTTTTAGAAAGTTCGTATCCGATTTTGCAAGTTCATAACGAAGGTTCTGAAGGTTATAATTACTTTCTAACGCGCGTTTGACGGTTTCTTCCGTGGTGAGTTTGAGAGTGGAACCTTCTGCAAAAAGTGTAGAAGATAGAAAAATCAAATTGCCTAAAAGAAATAGTGACAATTTTAGAATTCTTTGTTTCCAATTTTTAAACTTGTTTTCCATTTTGAATCTCCTTACTTTCTCTCAAACACTTTTGTTAAACCATTCCGAATTTGGACCTAGTTTTCTGTTTTTGATCCAGTAAACTTTAGTTTTGCACCACTCTAGAAAGAATCAATCCCACTTCCTCAAATACTGTCAAGCTAAGATACAAAGTAAAGAGGTCGAAAACTTTACTTATACTTTTAACAGCCCCATCTTTGAAAACCATCTTAAAAAAGCCGGAGAAATTCTTATTTCTTTTAAAATAGATCTCAAATCGGACAAAAATTAACCCAGAGCTTTCTTCATTTTTTCTCCAACTTCTGCAATGGATTGGCAAACTTGGATGCCTGCTTCCTGCATTGCTTTCATCTTAGAAGTTGCAGTTCCTAAACCACCACTGATGATTGCTCCCGCGTGTCCCATTCTTTTGCCAGGAGGTGCGGTTTGGCCCGCGATAAAACCTACCACGGGTTTTTTGACGTGATTTTTGATGTATTCTGCGGCTTCTTCTTCCGAAGTTCCGCCGATTTCACCGATCATCACGATTCCTTTTGTTTCAGGATCTTCGTTTAACAATTTAATCGCTTCTGTGTGGTTCATACCGGGAACGGGGTCTCCTCCGATTCCGATACAAGTGGATTGCCCCAGACCTTGTTTTGTGATCTGAGCCACCGATTCATACGTCAAGGTTCCGGAACGGGAAACGATTCCCACGCTACCTGGACTGTGGATAAAACCTGGCATGATCCCGAGTTTTTGTTTTGCACGAGGAGTGATCACTCCGGGACAATTAGGACCTACTAGTTTTGTTTTTGAATTTCGAAGTACACTGTAAACCTTCAACATATCGTGGGTCGGAATTCCTTCCGTGATACAGATTACGAGAGGAAGTTCAGCGAGAATTCCTTCTAAGATTGCGTCCGCTGCAAATGCGGGAGGAACAAAAATGACCGCTGCGTTTACACCTTCGTTTTTAATGGAATCCTGGATCGTGTTGAAAACCGGAACCTTGTCTTCCCATTTGCTTCCACCTTTACCGGGAGTAACTCCGGCTACGACCTTTGTGCCGTAAGCGAGCATTTGAGTCGCGTGGAAAGAGCCTTCTTTACCGGTGATTCCTTGAACTACAACTTTTGTATTTTCATCTACTAATACTGCCATGTATATTCTCTCTTACCCAATCAGTTTGGCAATGGTACTTGCCGCTTCTCGGAGATCATCTACTCCGGTAATTTTCAGTCCGCTTTTGTTGAGCACTTCTCTTCCCAGTTCCGAGTTGGTACCTTGAAGACGAACCACAAGAGGAACTTTGAGATCCACTGCTTTAGCCGCTTCTATAATTCCTTCGGCGACCATATCACAACGAACGATCCCGCCAAAGATATTTACGAAGATTCCTTTTACGTTTGGATCCCCTAAAATAATTTTGAATCCGTTGGTTACTGTGGTTTTGTTAGCTCCACCGCCTACGTCCAAGAAGTTCGCGGGTTCTGCACCTGCGAGTTTTACGATGTCCATAGTCGCCATCGCGAGTCCCGCTCCGTTGACCATACAACCTATATTCCCGTCTAACTTGACGTAGTTGAGATTAAATTCGGAAGCTTGAACTTCGAGTGGATCTTCTTCGGTGATGTCTCTGAATGCAGCGTTGTCCGTGTGTCTGTAGAGAGCGTTTTCGTCGAGGTCGATTTTACAATCTCCAGCGATGATTTCATTCTGCTTGGTAAGAATGAGAGGATTGATTTCTAACAGAGAAGCATCTTCTTTGATATAAGCTTCATAAATCGCTGCGAGAAGACTTTGGAAAGATTTGTGAGATTCAGTCGGAAGTCCGAGATCGAAAGCGAGTTGTCTGGCTTGGTTTACTTGCAGTCCGATTCCGGGATCGATTGCAATTTTTAGAATCTTTTCTGGATGAGTTTCCGCGACTTCTTCGATTTCCATCCCACCTTCTGTAGAAGCCATGATGATGGTTTTACGGATGGAACGATCGAGTAGGATACTCAGATAGTATTCTTTAGCAATATCAATTCCTTGTTCCAGATATACTTTGAGGACTTTTTTTCCTTCGGGTCCGGTTTGGGGAGTGATGAGCTGCATGCCTAGAATTTTATCTACGGCGGCGATAGAGTCTTCTTTGGTTTTAGTTACTTTGACCCCGCCGCCTTTTCCCCGCCCTCCGGCGTGAATTTGAGCTTTTACGACTACGACGGAACCACCCGTTTTAGAGGTAACTTCGTCATGGGCTTTGGAAGCGTTTTCTTTTTTATCGACTACGACTCCAAAAGGAACGTTGGCTTTGTGCCTTCTCAGGATTTCTTTTGCCTGATACTCGTGAATTTTCATGAATTAACCTTAGTTCAGTGCTTTGATAAGATGATAATTTACTCGAAATAGATACTGTTTTCGGTGCGAACTTTGGTGTCAGTAAAAAATTGGATCCTGGATTTTCTCTTTCTGATCCAGTAGAAATTTAGAAAATGTCCGTTCTTCAATTTGCTGAATGGAAAAACGGCTTCTTTTTTGTTTTGTGAGGTAAGTGAGAAGTTCTCGCTTGAAAGTTGTAATACGCCTTGTTTTACAAAACGTATAATCCGTTGTTTTTCTAAGAAATTATTTAAAGATCTTAAAAGGTGAAAGATAATCTTTTAGAAATTTCTAATAAAATGCTGAAGTTCTCACAGAAACCGTCGTTGCCGTAAGTTTACGAACTTTTAGTGCTCTTCTTTATCAGAGATTTTTAAGTTTTGAGAAAAACTCTAAAAAGAAACGGAAGAAATTTAATTTTTCAACAAATCGAATCGAAAAGAATACGTTTTTCTAAAAATAGTAGTTCCGGCTTTTCTCAAACAAGGAGAAAGTAAGCGAAGCTTATCTAATTTGAGAATAAGTAGATCCATTTTCGGCGTCTCGCAAAGTGAGAGTTCCCACGTTTTAAGAATTATCGGTAAAATTGATGTTTGTGGTTTTCTCGCGCGGAAAACTAAAAGAGTCTATTCCAAAACCGTCCAATGCGCGGGGACTCATACAGAAAAGATAATAACAAAAGAATGCTAAAAACTATACATCTGTGGGAACTAACACAGAATTCACATTAGAGTCGTTGAAAGTGTAGATTAACAAAACTGTTTCAATCGACCGTTAGAAGTAGATGGAGAATTTATTTTTCAAAAACTCTATGATTAAAATGTAAACTAAGATTGATTGGGTTCTTTATTATGTAGTTCTTGAGTAAAAAAATTCAAAGGTAGGGCTCCAAGTATTTTTTACCTTGTAGATGGCTTGGAAAAAAAATCGGAAATTTTTTACCGGTTTGTGCTCTGGATCTTCTATAAGATTTGGAAGAATTCCAGAATGTTTCATATTCTGAATCCAAACGAAAAAGAAGTTTTTCCCAAAAGATAAAATGAGAGTCAATAAATTCTTGACGAATGTCTTTAGCTCTCAATGTAAGTGGACATTTGCCTGTGAATTCTTTCATAAATACTAAACCGACTAAAACTCCTCTGGTATCTAAATAAGGTTCTAGTGGAAAGGTTCTACAACTGATAGAACGATTGTCTCTTTCGCAAAATTGGATTCCTTTACATTCACAAAATAGAGTCTCTTTAGAATCATACTCTGCAAGCATCTTCTTATCGACTTCCGTTTCCGGTTTCCAAACTTTCCAAAGGTCGGTTCTTTTTTTTAACATAGAAAATTCGGAAGCGTATAAAGTAGGAACTGCGTTATCCGCAATACAACAAAATGGAATTCCATCGTTGTCTGGTTTGCATAATTCTCCACAATCGAACTCGGTTAATTCCTCTTGGAGTAATGAATAATAATAGGAAATTTCATCTTCGGCGATATGTTTAGGATCGTTTTTCTTAGTTATCGTTTTCAATAGATGCGGTTCTCCGGTTCGGTGCGATTTTGGTTTTTTTCGAACTTAGAATTTTACGAAAGATTGCATATCCTAAAAATAGAATTCCGGAAGAACAAAGTATTCCCCACTTTCTGTAAAACAATTCAAGGTTAGGAGAAAGAAAATGGTTTTTTTGTGCCAATGCCATGAAAAGAGCAAAAATCGTTAAGAGAGAAAATGCGCTTAGAAAAAATAATACTGTGATTCTTAGATTTTTTAGAGTAGTTTCTAAATCTCTTTTAAATTCTAAAAAGCGAGAATAGAACTCTTTCGTTTCTTCTCCTTCGGACAATTTCTGCACGTTATAAAATGATTCGAACTCTTCCGGGACCTTGGTAGTATCTAAAAGTAGGAATTCATAATTTAGTGTTTTATCGTATTCTTCTCTTGCTTCTGGAGAACTTAATGTTAAGTAGGCTCTAATCCCTTCTTCTCGATCCAATTCTCTGGATGGGTTCCAAGGATCTGACTCCAACTTTTCTAAATAGTTTTGAAAAGCGGATTCAATTTTTTTTAGGTCGGAATTACGAGAAACCTCTAGAAGTTGATAGTAGTCCGGTTTTGTATTTACTGCCATAAAGATTCTGGAACGTAGGGTTTTTTGCTTCTTAAAACCCTGATTTTCCTATCTATGGAAAACCCCTTTACAGTCCGTCCTGCAAGCAGAAATTCAGTTCTATGAGCGTTCTGGAACAGGAAAAAAAGTCAGGAAAAGTCTATATCGAGACTTATGGCTGTCAGATGAATGAATATGACTCTGGGATCGTTTCCAGTTTAATGAAAGACGCAGAGTATTCTGCCTCTTCCGACCCCGAGAATTCCGACATTATTTTCTTAAACACCTGTGCGATCCGGGAAAACGCTCATGCAAAGATTTACAACCGGCTTCAATCCTTAGGATATTTGAAAAAAAGAAATCCGAATCTGGTAATTGGGGTTTTAGGTTGTATGGCTCAGAATTTGGGAGACGACCTATTTCATCAGGAACTTCCCTTGGATTTGGTCGTAGGACCGGACAATTATAGAAGTCTTCCAGAACTTATCCAAAGAATTCGGGGAGGAGAAAATTCGATTTCTCTAACTCGTCTTTCTAAAATTGAAACCTATGACGAAATAGAACCTAGGGTAGTCAACGGAATCCAAGCTTTCGTTACGATCATGAGAGGTTGTAATAATTTTTGTACTTTTTGCGTGGTTCCTTATACTCGAGGAAGGGAAAGAAGTAGAGATCCTAAAAGTATCGTTCGAGAAGTTCAGGATCTAGTGCAAAAGGGAATTCGTCAAGTAACCCTTCTTGGACAAAATGTAAATTCCTACAAAGAACAAGACACGGATTTTGCGGGTTTGATCCGGATGCTTTTAGATGAAACTTCCATCGAAAGAATTCGTTTTACTTCCCCCCATCCGAAAGATTTTCCGACACATCTACTTCAATTGATGTCTGAGAATCCACGTTTTTGTCCGAACATTCACCTTCCTTTGCAAGCCGGAAATACTAGAGTTCTAGAAGAAATGAAACGTTCTTATTCCAAAGAAGAATTTTTAGACGTAGTCAAAGAAATTAGAAATACCGTTCCCGATGTTGGAATTACGACAGACATCATCGTAGGTTTTCCGAATGAAACGGAAGAGGAATTTGAGGACACTCTTGCGGTCGTTCGGGAAGTCCAATTTGATATGGCATTCATGTTCAAGTATTCCGAAAGAGAAGGAACGATGGCTCAGAGAAAACTTCCGGATAACGTTCCCGAAGAAGTGAAGTCTGCAAGACTTACCAAACTAGTAGATCTACAAACTTCAATTTCTCATGAACAGAACCGCGCCCGGATCGGAAGAGTATATTCCATTTTGATTGAGAACATTTCCCGTAAGTCGGAAAAACAACTTTGTGGAAGAACCCCTTGCGGAAGAATGACGGTGTTTCCTCTTCCGGAAGGAACAAACGCTTTCGATAGGATCGGTTCTACGGTTTCTGTCCAAATCGAAAGTGCAACCAGTGCGACCCTCAAAGGAAGGATCGTTGTTTGAAGGATGGCGACAATCGCAAGAAGACTTCTGCTAAAAAGTCGACTGCGCGCGCGTCCTCAAAACAAACAAATTCTTCTGAAAACGATCCTAAGACAAAAAAAGTTTTTTCTTCTAAGAAAAATCAAGACGACTCACCTAACAAACAAATAACGAAATCCAAAAAAGATTCAGATTTTTCTGATTCTAAAAAAAAATCAGATTCTTCGCCTAACAAAAAAGACACGAAGACTAAAAAGGAAGTAGATTCATCATCATCTTCTTCTTTAAATAAAAATAATTCGGGTGTGGCAAACTCCGGAAAGGACTTAAGGACCGTTCGTTTGAGCAGTGTGGAAGATCTTCCACCCGGTTTTACAGTTCATACTGACAAACGTAAATTTTACATGGTCGTTCCGATTTTAGATCGGTATATTTTAAGAGAGATTCTTTCTCCTTTTTTAGTATCTCTTGCGTTTTTTACCATGGTATATATGGTTCTTGCGCTTCAAAAGATGATCGGTTTGTTTGTGGGAAAAGGAGTGGATCCTTTTCGACTTTTGGATTATTTCGGTTATCTTCTTGCAAACACTCTTCCTATGACCATTCCGATGGCTTGTCTTATGAGTGGAATCATGGCGGCTGGAAGGCTTTCCGGAGATTCTGAGATCACCGCGATTCGTTCCGCGGGAGTCAGTTTCCCTAGAATCTATATTAACTTTCTTGCATTTGGTTTCGTTATGGCTTTGTTAGTTGGTTATCTGAATTTTTATCTTTCTCCAGAAAATACTAGAAAGATGAACGAGTTCAACAAATGGGTTCTTGCATACAATCCTCTTCTTGCCATTACTCCAGGACAATTCAGTGGAGATAAAACCCAGGATCTTTTTGAAAAAAGAGCCAGAACCATGTATACCGAGGGAATGAATTCTAACACAGGAGAACTTAAAGGAGTTCAGATTCGGGAGTGGGAAATTTTTTTAGAGGGAAACGAATACTTTCATATCGGTGGAAAAATGATCCCTATGGGCGGTTCTAGAATCATACAGATCATCAACGCCGCTAAAGGGAATCTCGTGGAAAAACTAGGTCCTGATGGGGAATATGAAAAATCAATTCGTCTTAAAGATGGTTGGATTTTGGAGTGGAGCGACGATCGAAAGACATTTTCCATAACCGATTTCAGAAATGGAGAAATGGATTATAATATTCCTAAAGGAAAAGAGAAAAAAACTTTGGAGTTAAACGTAAAGCCGGAAACATTTTCTATGCCGGTTCTATTTCAAATTCGTAATAATATAGAAAGTGAGGGACTTGAAAAAATTCCAGGACTGGAAACCCTACAAGAGATGGGAGTTCAGATCAAAGGTTTAATCGGACTAAAACAAATGGTGGAGCAGATGAAAATCGAGCTCGCTATGGGAGCGGCTAACGGAACTTTGACTCCGGATCAGATGACTCAACAATATTCCGTTTTGACTCAGTTGATGGCTTTGATGCAACAGGGAAAAAAGGTTTTAACTGATTTTAATGTGGAGATTCACAGAAGAATTGCGATGCCTATTTCTTGTTTGATTTTTTTCTTTATCTCTTTTCCTCTAGGGCTTGTTGTTAAACGTTCCGGAAAGGGGATGAGTTTTACACTTGCAGTCGTTTTTTTAATGATCTATTTTACGTTTTTCACTTTAGGAAGTACGATTTCTTATAACGATAAGATTCCCGATTGGATCGGTCCCTGGAGTGCTAACATCCTAATCGCTCTTTTAAGTATCAACATCATGATTAAAAGAACAGATATGGATCTTCCAAAACCGATTCAAAAGATTCTGGATAAAATTTCAGATCTAAAATCAAAATTGACAGAGAGATTTGAAAGTTCAATTATATGGGGAAAGATAAAAAAGATTATAAAAAGAGGTCCCTGAACCTGGAATTATTTTCCAGGTTAGTGTTAGAATGAATACAATGAGTCAAAAAAACGCGATCATTTGGCATATTACTTCGGGGAAGGAATTCCCGATCCAAATTTGGAAACATCCTCGCGTAAACATAGAGTTGAGTAAAGTGCCTTTAGATGGTTTAGGAGCTATCGATCTATTGAAAGCGGATATTCATATCTTCTTTCTTTCCGTTAATTTAAAGGAATGGAACCAGGTTCGAGAATTTATCAGAAAGTTTGAACTTCATCCCTACGCCAGTCTGATTATAATCTACTCCGATGAGGCTGAAAAAATTAAGGGAGTTGTTCCTGAAAACGGTAAAATCGAAGTGTTGGAACATCCGGTTCATCCTAGAAATTTAAGACTTATATTGGATAGAACCATTCAATCCGAATTTTATAAACTCGCCGCAAACGAAATCGGTAACAGTTGTTTGACGAACATAGGATTTTTTGAAGGTGTTTTTGAATTGGCTCAAAAAGAATATAAGGACGCAACAAAAGCTAACGAAGCATTACAAGCCATTTTAGAATTCGAATCCAAGGTCAAAAAGAACAACGAAGAAATCAACAAGGCTTTGGAAAGAGTTAATGAACTCAAGAACAAAGAATTGCTGGCTCTGCATGAACGGTTGAAAGTTTCCGAGATTTTAGATTCTATGAAAACACAGGAATTAAAAGACGCTCTTGATTTTAAAAAGGCAACGGAACAAGCATTGAATTATTCTCATATTGAAGAGATTCAATTGGATAAGATTTTAGAAGCGCAGGATCGACTTTTTGCATATACGGAAAAAGAAATCAAAGATCTAATCGAAGAAAATCGAAATCTGAAAAAACGCTTGGGAATGTAATTAGTTTCCCATAAACAAAATTTAATTTTATTTGTGGGCGAAACTGACTTCTATAAAATCCTAAAATTTAAATTTTTTGAATATTCTATATTCAGAATGTAGTAAGAAGTTTTGATTTCTTGTGTTAGAAATTCAAATTTTGGAGGTTTTAGAAAATTAGAATTTTTTAAAGTATTTTTATCTTATGGAAAGGGTGGTTTACGAAGAGAAATTGAGAAGTGGTACCGCCAAGGGGAATTGAACCCCTGTTCCAAGAATGAAAATCTTGTGTCCTAACCACTAGACGATGGCGGCTAATAAGAACTTATCTTTGAGTCGTCGGGGATTCGAACCCCGGACCCATTCCTTAAAAGGGAATTGCTCTACCAACTGAGCTAACGACTCGAAGCGTTACGAAATACACGATATTTATCGAGTATCGTGGGTCAATCAAAAACGATTAAAAAAACTTCGATTCTTAAAAAGAATCTCCGTGAATCGTATCCTTTCTATCAGGACCGGTTGAAACCAAATTGATTTTCACTCCGATCCATTTTTCCAAAGCAGAAATATAATTTTTACATTTCTCTGGAAGTTTTTGAAATTCACAGATACCTGAAATGTCTGATTTCCATCCTGGAAATTCTTCATAGATCACTTCCACCTTATCCAAACCTTGAGATGGAAAACAATCTAAAGTTTTTCCATTCAGTTTATATCCGGTTGCAACCGGAATCATATCATAGTCGGAGAGAATATCTATCTTTGTCAAAGCGATCGAAGTGATTCCGTTAATCCGAACGGAATGTTTTAACATTTCTACATCGAACCAGCCGCAACGTCTGGGACGTCCCGTAGTCGCTCCAAATTCTCCTCCCTTTTGGCGAAGTTTTTCTCCAGCTTCTCCTAAAAGTTCAGTAGGGAAGGGACCTTCTCCAACCCTCGTGGTATACGCTTTTGTGATTCCGATCACATGTTTTAAATGTTGAAATGGAATTCCGGTTCCGATCAAGGCCCCTCCCGTAGTGGGATTGGAACTAGTCACGTAAGGATAGGTTCCGAAATCTACGTCTAAACCGGTACCTTGAGCCCCTTCCAGAAGAACCCGTTTTCCTTTTTTTAATTCTGTGTCTAAATAATATGCAGTATTTATAATATTCTTTTTGACTTTGGAAAGAAAAAATTTCAAACCTTCGTTAATGTCGTTGTAAGAAACTGGAGGCATTCCGTAGAGTTTGTCTAACTCCCTGTTTTTTTCTTCCACTAAATGTTTTAAACGGGTTTGGTAAGAATCGTCTAAAAGATCTCCTACTCGTAGTCCGGTCCTCATCATTTTATCCGCGTAACAGATCCCGATTCCTTTTTTAGTGGTTCCTATCTTGTGTTCTTGGCTGAGAGTAGTTTCTCTTGCGGAATCGATCTGAGAATGATACGGAAATAGAAGATGACAAGCATCACTTAACAAGAGTTTGTCGAAGACTGGAAATCCTTCTTTTTGAAGACGATCACATTCTTCTATAAAAAAAAGAGGATCTAATACAACTCCATTTCCGATCACACAGATCGTTTGGTCGTAGATCACTCCCGAAGGAACCAAATGAAACACGTATTTTTTTCCGTGAACTACAACCGTATGTCCCGCGTTTGCTCCACCTTGATAACGAACGATGATGTCCGTGTCCTTGGAAAGAAAATCGATTACCTTTGCCTTTCCTTCATCTCCCCATTGGGTCCCTACTACTAACGATGCGGGCATAATTTTTCCTCGAATGAATGTTTGGTATGAATACGTATCATGATGGAAGATTGAAAAAAGGAGTTTGTAAAGAGGATTCTAAAACATTTACCATAAGCGCGTAACCGCTCGCGTTTTTTTGTACCCCGGAAAACATTTCGTAGAGATGATCATAGGTTCCTCCGGTTAAAACCGGATCGGGAGAATCTTGCAGATAACCTTGGAAAACAAAACCGGTATAATAGTTCAGATCTCTCAAAAGGGAAAAATCGATACAAAGATCTATCTTTCTTTTTTTAGATTCCCAAGAATTGAAGATCCAGTATGTTTCTTCAAGAATCGAACTTAAACTTTTTTGAAGATTTTTAGAAAGTGAATTTATATTGAGAGAATTTTTCAAAGAATCCAGATCAAAATTTAAAACTAAGGAACTTAATAAACGAATCAAAGTGGTATGATTCTTTTTTTCTCCGAAAATTTCATCGATCTCGTTTACGTTTTTTTGATAGAGTAATTTAGAAAGAATTTCGATTTCATTTTGTTTGAGTTCGAACTCTTTTACGATGGATTGAAACAGATTTACGTTTCCTAAAACAAGAGTCAGTTTGTTTTCAAGAGGAAGTAAGGAAATGATTTCGTCCAGTTCTTCTAAAATTTTGAATGTATTTTCTTTTCCCGAAACTCCGATCGATTCCGCTCCGATTTGTAGCAGTTCTTTACGAGCGACACTTCCTTTTGTGCTTTCTCTGAAAACTCTTCCGATATAAAAGATATTTTGATTTTCTTTTTGGTGGGAAAAACCTGCCATCCCTTTGACTGCTTGAACGGTCAGATCAATGCTGGGAGAAATTTCATTTCCCGAAAGATCTCTGATTCGGAAAAGAGAAGATGAATCTGGGGCCGAAACGGTTTGAATAAAAGTAGAACTATAATCGAATGCGGGTAAGAATACTTCCGAGTACCCTTTTTTTTTAAGAACACCGGATATGGTTTCAAGTAAAGTCCTTCTATACTTGCTATCTTCGGGGCCAAGAAAATGAAATCCGTCAGGGATCCATTTTTTTTGATTAGGTTCTGGAAGATTTTGATTCATGTTTTGGAAAACTTCAGTTCCAATATACAGTTCAAAACCGAGACGTCAGATTTCAAACCTTTTTAAAAAAATAGAATGACAATTCCCCCGCAAACGAATGATTATCAACCGATATAAGTAAACTCTTTCAAAAGGGTTTTTCATCGAATTCTAAAGCCGGTATCAATCTGACTCGAAAATCGATTTCATTCAGAGTTAGCCGCAAACGATTTTGATTTTATGAAATCAATTGGAATACTAAAAGTCTCTTAGAGGCTATTATAAAGAATTTATTTTGGGACAGGTGTGATACGATGGTTGAAAAAGAATCCAGCGTAGGTAAATGGCAGAAAGAATTTTTTGAGAACATTCATCTATTTAAACGTTCCGGAATGACGGAAGACGAAGCCAAAAAAATTCTTCAGAAATTTTTATACCTTTCTTCTGTGACTCCTATGCCTCCGGTTATGGAAGTATTCAAAGAACCGAATCTTCTAGAATCCGTAGGAGTTTACACTTCTCCCGAACAAAGATCTAGAGAATTTATGATGGAGTTTCTTTCTCCGATCATGAAACAATTTACCGTTGAAGGTGTGGAAAATTTAAAAGCGGTAAAACCTTTGATCGGTAAATATCCAGTTACTCTGATTTCCAATCACTTATCTCATTTAGACGCTCCTGCAATTTTTCATCAGTTATACAATTGTTCTCCCGAAGGAAAGTCGATCGCAGAACAACTCGTTTTTATTGCTGGAAGATTGGCGTATGAACCTGACTTTACTAGACTCGGTCTGTATATGTTTGGTACTCTTTTGGTCTGTTCTAAAAGAGATATGGCGGATAATCCCTAGTCTTTCCGATTTGATGACTAAGATCAATATGAGGGCGTTTAGACATTCTCAAAAACTTCAGTCGGAAGGTAAGGTAGTTGCTATTTTTCCTGAAGGAACCAGATCTAGAGACGGTAGGCTGATGCCTTTTGTGGAAACGGTTTATCACTACGTCGCAAATAAAGTTATCATTCCTATTTCTCTGGAAAAAACCGATAAAATTCTTCCTACTACGAGTCTTCTTTTCAATCAGGTAAACGGTAGACTTGTCATCGGCAAACCTGTGTTAGTTGGAGAACTTTCTCGTAAACAGATGGATTCTTTTCCCAAAGAAGTGGAACAACTTCAGTTTCCGGAACACGGAGATAAAAAACAATTTTTGATCGATAACCTGGCTCTTCTTGTTGGTTCTAATCTTAATAAACATCAACACGGAACGTACAGAAATCTTTATAAAGGTGACATTCCTGGTAAAAATATTCTGATTAAAATTCCTAAGGAACCGGAAGAAAAAATTGTAGTGATCGGCGCGAGTAGTATGTCAATTGCTGTCGCTACCCTTTTAGCCAATAAAGATGTTTTGGTCTATTTATATCATCCAGATCAGACGTATACGGAACAATGTAACACCGAAAGAAGAGAATTAAAGTATTATCCTCTTTATAAACTTCCTCCTAATTTAGTTTTTACTTCCGATGCGGAAGTTTTAAAAACTGCTACTTTATTTATTCAAGGTACAAATCCTTGGGAACTCATCAACGTCTATCCAGAAATTCAACCGTATTTAAATAGAAACAAGGCTCCTTTCTTTAATGTGGTAAAAGGTTTTACTAGCACCGGTTTGATTTTAGATGAAGTACAAAACGCTTTCGGTTTAGAGGATGATCGTTTAGGTGTGATCGCCGGAGCTTGTTATCCGGATCAGATCATGGAAAGAAAAATTTCCGGTTTTGAGATAGCGGCGTCTAACGCGACTCTGATTCCGAGAGTTCAGAAACTTTTTACTACTGGGTATATTTTTCCGAGACCTGCTAGAATTCCTACAGACGTCAAAGGTGTTCAGTTAGGCGGAGCTCTTAAGACTATATATGCTCTTGCAATGGGAATTGTAGAAGGTTATTTCACTCAGACTCTAGGTGGTAACGTGGATAATTCTCTTTTTCACTTATCCAATCGTTTTTTTACGGAGATGACTTCGATCGGTACGAAGATGGGTGGTCAGCCCGAAACTTTTTTGGGTCTTTCTGGTTTAACCGACTTTATGCTTTCTTGTTTTGGAACGGATGCAAAGGACAGAAAAACAGGATACGACATTGCTTATGGTTCTTCTTCTGAGAAAATGTCGAATGGATTTTATGGTCTTAAAGTAATGCCTAACCTGATGAAAATTTCTGCTGAAACTCCGGTTCTTTCTGCGGCTTATGAGATCGTAATCAACAAAAAAGATGTAAATCAAATCATCGAGATGTTGGAAGGTAAGCTGGCAAGGGTTTAAAAAATTCTTTCTCGTTTTCTAGCGCCGAACTCACGTTAATTTAAGATTGTAGATTTGATTCAAAAGATAGAATATTCGCAGATTAAAAAATTCTGTTTTTTGAAAATTGCACTTGTTTTCTCTTAGGGAACGGAATTCGTTTTGCGAAACAGTATTTGTTTTCAAAAATCGATTCTCAAAATTAGTATAATAATTGTACGGAAAAAACATGTCTAAAATCAATACGAAAAAAACTCAAAGACCGAAGGGGTTGCCTTTTTCAGATACGATTTTGGATCGATTACGAAAACAATGTGAAATCGGACTTCCTGAAATTTCTGAAATGAAATTTCTACAAACATCCTCTCAAACTAAATTTTCGACGAATCGGTATCAGTGTTCTACTCTCTTTCAACAAGAATTAGATCTACTTAAAAAACGTCCTTATTTAGTGAGTTTTAGTGATCAAGTTCGTAATCCGGGTGATTTTATTTCCGGAAAATTTTTAGATCGCGAATGGCTTGTTTTGAGAAATGAGAATAAAAATTTACGGTTGTATCGAAACTCTTGTCTACACCGTGGAACAAGACTTGTTTCTAGAGGAAAAACTGGTTCGGTTAGAAAGATTGTATGTCCTTATCATTCATGGACTTACGATCTAGACGGAGATCTGTTGACTAAAGGATGTGAAACAATTCAAGAGAAACTTTATTCCTTTCCTGTTCTTGAAAAAGCAGGTCTTATCTTTTCCGGTTTTACTGAAAACGTTCTAGATTCACTTTCATCACTTTGGGAAGAATGGAAAGTTTACGAATTGGATTCTTACGTTCCTTTTGCAATTCAATCGGAAGAGGGTGCATACAATTGGAAGATAGGAGTGGAGATCTTTTTGGAATCGTATCATATTTCTACGGTTCATAAAAATTCGGTGGCACCCGTGGTCGAAAAAAACGTTTCTATCCTGGATTCTATCGGGGAACATGCAAGAATTCTAATTCCTAATCGAAGTTATAAAAATACTTCTCGACCGACTCGAAAGGATTTGATCATCACCTATTTTCTTTTTCCATCTACGATTCTTATTCTTTTTAGAGATCATTTCGGAATCATCCAGTTCCAACCTATTTCACCAGATCGTACTTTTTGTCTTAGAGCCATTCTGATTCCAGAAAAACCTAAGTCTTCTCGTACTATGCGTTTTTGGGAGGAAAATCGAGAGTTTTTCTTTCGTACTACTTCGGAAGATTTGGGATTGGCACCTGAAATTCAAACCGGTGCCCTTCAAAATGAGTGGATTCAACCTAGTTCTTTCGAACCCGGTATATTTCATTTTCATAATTCTTTAGCAAATGCGTTAATTTGAATATTCGGTAATTGTTGTGGTTTTACAGTATTGCTTACTGCTCGAACGTATAAAAGTAATACTTATAATAGAGTTGTTGAAAAATTAATTCTTGATCTGTTTTGTATTGGATTGAATGGACAATTGAAGCAATTTTACGAATTTTCACTATGGAATTTTTCAACAACTCTAATAAACTTATTTCAAAACTTAAAATGTGAGATCTACTTCAAAAAGCTAATCAATTAGAGTTAAATGCAATTGATTGAAAACGTCATATTTTTGATAAAATCGATCTGGAACTTTTACTCATAACTATATAATAAATTCATAATATTTTGCATAGAATCAACGTTTTGTGATAGAATTAACGGTACTCAATTTTATAGAGATCAGTAGTATTATTGAATAGTAACGTGAATTCTTGGAAGAATCTATTGATTCTGCAAAAAGTTAGATCTGAACTTTACAGATGGATTCCTAAATTGTGAGGACTCATACTTTAGAAAATTTTTTCTAATATTCTTATGCAGAACTCACGTTACTTTATGTTAGCCTGGGTATTTTATAGGATCAGTAATTTCATATTGGTTAGTTTTGTTTAGTTTCTCCGGAATCTGCCGAAAGCATTAAACTTTCTGAATCTACTGCTTCGAACTGATCTCCTAAAACTTTACCTAGTTTATGAAGTTGATCGTTGTTCCATTTTTCGTTTGGAGCGCCGGATAAAAACCAATCTGATCCGTTGTCGGCAAGTATCATTCCATATTTTTTTAATGCGCGTAGGATTACTTGGTTTTCTTTACTAAATCCATCTATGTTAAAACTTGCTTTTAAACGGAAACGAGTTCCCATTGGTGGAACGTTTTTGTCCGTGATTTTAGAAGCGTAGTGACGAGCGGGCCATAGATACGCTTTTTGTGTTTTTTTGGCCGTGAAACGGATTGCGTGTTTGATTTCTCCAGAGGCTATCTCTTCGTATCGTACTAAACCGGGTAAAATTGGTAATCCGGCTGCGTCCGCAGAAGTCCAGTTAGCCGGGCGAAGTTGATTGGACTTTAAATCAAAGACCGCGCCAGATATTGCAGTCCAAGATTTTCCTTTTTTCCTTGCGGAATACAATTCATATAATTTGCATGTTTTTTGTTCTACGACTAGAACGTGTCTGTCTCCGTCGCTCGTTTCTCCACCTTCTATAGGAGCGTTATGCGGAATCGGATAAGGTCCAGGTTCACTTTCCTCAGTATATTCAAAAGATACTGGAACGGGATTTGCGCTGGATGTTAGTATAAACGGAATTCCGATCGGCATTCCTTCCCAGAGTCCGGAACCAAAATCCGCTTTTAATTTTTTTTGTGCTCCGATACTTCGAACATAGGATTCTGAAAGAGGATGTAGAGGAAGTGTATCTACGGGAGTATTCCAGATATTATTTGCTGGAAATACTTCACAGTTGCCTAATGTAGGGTCGGAATTCAAAGGATTTAAGAATAAGGAGCTAAGTAAAAGCGCTCCCAAGAGGTTCATTTTTGGATGTTTCACGTTGTAATTCCTGTAGATTCTTTGTCGGAACGCAATCTCTTTTTTCAGGAAAGATATTGGATTTAAAGATGTCGAGCGCCAATAGAAGCGAGACGCAAAAATATAGGAACTACTTCGTTTTGTTATTAACGATTTAGTGATCTGGATCGTGGCTGATTTTAAATCTTTTGGAACGAGTTCTAAAAGATCAATGGGTTCATTTTATTTCTGATTTTTTCAAAACGAAAATAGTTTTTTAAAATATTACCTTATTTTTTTATAAGGTAAAAATGGAGCATTCTCATCTATGAAAATTTTTATTCAAAAGCTAAGACCAAACGCCGAACTTCCTTTATTACAAACAAAACAGGCGGCCGGTTACGATATTCATGCTTGTTTAGATTCAGAATTGATTCTAGAGCCTAGTAAAGTTGTATTAGTTCCCACAGGTCTTTCCTTTGCCATTCCTCAAGAGTTTCATTTTGAAATTAGACCTAGATCTGGTTTTTCTACAAAAAATAGAATCTTAATTCCAAATTCACCTGGAACCATAGACAGCGATTACAGAGGAGAATTGATGATTCCTCTTTTAAATTTAGGAGATTCTTCTTTTATAATTGAACATGGAATGAGAATTGCTCAATTATTGATCCGTAAAACCTGGTATGCGGATTGGGAGCTGGTCTCGGAATTTGCGGATCGGACGGAAAGAGGTGCAAACGGTTTCGGTTCTACTGGACATTAGAACTGTATTCAATTTGATATATAAAATTAGAAATTGTATTTTAGGAAATCTTTATAAACTTCAAAGATAAGTTTCTGATTTTTTCGTAAAGTAAGTGTTTGGCGACTTTCATTTGAGGAAGCCTCTAAAAATCCGAAAAGGATCGTCGTCCAATTCAATTTTTCATAAAACCGTTGTTTTACGGACTTCGCAAAGATTAAAATCGATTCAATTTCAGTGATTTTTATTATACTACTTATCCCTGTGAAAGTAAATATCGTGAATTTTTATTGCAAAGTCCTGTTTTAAAACAAAATTCTGGATATTTTGTTTTAAAGCTCTCAATAAAACTTAAAAATTACAAAAGTTTGATGTTGGAGAAATCTCCGAAGAATTCGCAAAATCCGTGGCTGTTTCTGTGGGAACTTCAGCAGTTTATCATAAATTTATAAAGTATTATCGTTTATATCTTTCGAAGTTTTAGGATGGATTTTCAATACTTAGGTCTAATTCATATTCAATTAATGTGGATTAATGCGAAAGGGATCGATGAATGAACTAAAGCACAACGCTTCCTATCATAACCAACCACACAAGTATTTGGATCTCAATATCAATCTGTGGGAATTACGACAAATCCTCTGTAAAACTGAGTTCCCACCCCACAACGCGACCCATAGGAAAGCGTTGTGCTTTAGTTTTCCCTATTTTTGGGTGGGGGTAACTCAATGAATTGCTTCCCATGGGTCGCAATTCAGGTGGAGAAATTCGGAAGACTTTTCTCTATCAGAAAAACATGCTTTTTGCAAGTAAAAAGACTCATTCTTGTCGGAACACTTGAAAAATGTTCGTTTTTGAGTCTTCTGATTCTAAAATCCTATTTAACTTGTGGGGTTGGTTATGGCTTTCTATGAGGCGCGTTTGAAACTCAGCAAAACGCTCTCCTGAAACTCAATGCATCGCTCCCTAAGGGTCGCTCTGCAGGTCGCGTTTGAAACTCAGCAAAACGCTCTCCTGAAACTCAATGCATCGCTCCCTAAGGGTCGCTCTGCAGGTCGCGTTTGAAACTCAGCACAACGCTTTCCTATGGGTCGCGTTGTAGGATCAAGTTATTGATATTTTATAAAAATTGAATCTGGTTCTGGAATTTCACAATAACTTGACCAGAGCTAAAGAACCTGGTCCGGCTGCCTCTGGCAGCCGGATTCGCACTGATTTTCTTACGTTGAATTCACGTTAAAATATTTTGTTTCTTTTAAATTTTTTTCTATAAATCGTTTACGTATACTTCGTATAATGTATGCTATACGAAGTTATTACGCGTTGAAACTCAGCAAAACGCTCNCCTGAAACTCAATGCCATCGCTCCCTAACGGGTCGCNCTGCAGGTCGCGTTTGAAACTCAGCAAAACGCTCNCCTGAAACTCAATGCATCGCTCCCTAAGGGTCGCTCTGCAGGTCGCGTTTGAAACTCAGCACAACGCTTTCCTATGGGTCGCGTTGTAGGATCAAGTTATTGATATTTTATAAAAATTGAATCTGGTTCTGGAATTTCACAATAACTTGACCAGAGCTAAAGAACCTGGTCCGGCTGCCTCTGGCAGCCGGATTCGCACTGATTTTCTTACGTTGAATTCACGTTAAAATATTTTGTTTCTTTTAAATTTTTTTCTATAAATCGTTCCGGTTGGAAAGTTCGAAGAACCGTTTTCTAGTATGGATATTCTTTTGTTGGATGACGGTCAAAAAATTGAATCTGCTTTGGTAGAAGATTCGTTTGGAACGGATTCTCTTTTGGTTCCAGATGTTTATTGGAATCGTTTGAATTTTCAAGAAAGAAAAGCTCTTCGGGGTAAACTTCCTTTTTTATTGAGGAAATATTCGAAGCAGATCGCTTCTATGAAACGCCTTCATGATCGGGCGGGTAAAATCAAATACAATCGGTGCGTTGGTAAAATGAAAAAGTTTAGCATTCGGGTTCATACTGGTGTTTGGGCGACTTTAGGTGTTTTAGCGGCGGCTCATGGTGTTTCGAGATGTTATCTTTTTAATTATATGCTTTGGTTGGAGGACCTGGGTGGAGAGGAGGATTTTTTTGTGAAAAGTTTAAACCCAGGAGTTCCTAGCTTTCACTGGACTTACAAAATGATCTGGAAAATTGACAGGAGACAAAATCTCATTTCGAGAGAATTACAATTTGAACCAAACCCAATGACGAATAAATATCCATACTATCTAAAAGAATAAAAATTATGATGACACATCAAATTTACGTTACTATATTTAAAAACAGATGATAGCAATAAAATGTTAATATATTTAAATATATTAATATACGAATTCCTTTGTATAGAAAGTTAAATTATTTAATGATAAATGGCGAAAAAATATTTACCCCTTCGGTTGGCACATCCCGTATAAGAACAGACTTTTAGAAATTTACACCGCCGAAAACAACCAATTCCAAAAAACCGAAATTTTGACTTGCCCTATCTTTAGAATGTCCGTTCGTAAAAATATTAGGAAGGTCTATATATCCTCCTTTACCACCGAGTTCGAAAAAAACGGATCGGAATATATCCGCACGAGCGGCAACATAACCCGAAACCCCGTAACCGGAAGTATGAAAGTGATTGTTTTTTCCTTCTCCGAAAAGGCGAACGTCACTTCTGCAAATGATCGGTCCGCCGCCTATGGACGAAACAAAACTGAGCGCATTTTCTCCGTTAGACGAAACCCATATAGGTTGAATCATACCAACATCTAAATAAAGAAAATTTAATCCATCCGTATGTTCGAATTTTAAAAAATCAGGAGTTATATTGACGGTTTCTCCGTTATGATAACCTTCCCATTTTTTATACGCGTCCGGAAATAAATAAAGATAAACCGAAGATTCGGGAGAAGTTGCAAAATGAGCTTTTTGAATAACAATCGGATCTATATAACCGTAGATATTAGAGGCCTGTCCTCGGCTCATCACATACTTCATGTGATCTTGACCGAACGCTACGAAAAATTTATCCGAAAAATAATAAGTCAAACGAAAGTTGTATTGTGGAATTTCCCAAAGGCTAGGATTCAGATAAACGGATGGATTAAATTTTTCCGGTTTATCTTTTGCAACCACGTCTTTTAAAGTGAAGTTATATCCAGGACCGTGAAAAGAAATATCGCTTTGAGTATAAGAATCTCGATTATAACCCCATTGAAAACTCCAAGTCCCCTTTCTTTGATCTACTCTTCTAGGCGTTTGTTTGGGGTCCGTTTTAGTATCCGAATTGATTTGTGCAAGTGGGATGGCTTCTTGTTTATCAGCGTTTTTCGTTTGAGAGAATACGCCAAAAGGAAAAATACAAAAAATAAAAATGTAAAACATTTTAAGAAACAAAGTATTCACGTTTTGTGTAGAGTTTGAATTCATAGAGGTAGGGAATAAAAAAATCCAAATTAATTTTTGAAAATACTAAATTGGAAAAGACTTCGAAGCTGGCTATGTTTTTTTCTTTAGAGTTTAATTATTCTATATACTTTCTATTTTTTGAATTTTGATCTGAATGTCGTTTATCAATTTTATGGTAAGTGATTCTTTTCATTATCCCGTCAAACTTGTTGATTCCTACACAATAAAATATCATAAATGTAGAAACGAGAATCCCAGTTTAAAGACAGAATTTTATGTATAGTCTACTAAATAATGTGAGCAGGACATAAGAAAATCAGTGCGAATCCGGCTGCCAGAGGCAGCCGGACCGGGCTCTTTAGCTCTGGTCAAGTTATTGTGAAATTCCAGAACCAGATTCAATTTTTATAAAATATCAATAACTTGACCTCGCATCGATCCCTTTCGCGTTAATTCACGTTATTAGAGAAGCGAGACGGCTAGAGAGTTCTGCTTTAGTTTTCTTGCATCTATCTCTTTCGTATCGGATACCAAACTTAGGTCTTTATAAAGATTTCAGTTTATAATAAGAATGTAAACTTATCGAAGTTGTAGAGGTTCTTGAATGACTTCTCCGTAAAAAGGAGTTTCCTTAATCTTTAAGTTGTATCCTTTTATAAATAAGATTTCAAGATTCACAGTGTCTTCCCGATTGTATTCTTCTAAAATTTTAAGCGCGTCCATATCGTCATAATCCACGTATTGTTTCCAAAGATTTACTGCTTCAATTCCAGTAATTGCTGCGGTTTCCGGCCTATGAACGCCTAACGTTTTTTCACATCCTTTGAGTCCCCCTCTGATTCCTAAGGATCTTAAGAAAAACATAATATCAATGTGATTGTTTCGGAAACGTACGTTAAATTCCTTTTCTAAAAAAGGAACGTCGAACGCGATCCCGTTATAAGAAACGAAAATTTGATCCTGACTTAGATTCTCCAAAAAAAAATCCAGATTAAAACCTCGAATATAAGAACGGTATTCGTATCCGTCAAAAGTTCCGATGACAGTAGTTCTGTCGTCGTTTCCTAAGCCAGTGGTTTCTATGTCCATGTAGAGAAGTTTTTTCCGAATTGTTGGAAAAAGTCTCCAGTGATGTTTTGGGGAAAATACGTGAAAAAAGTAGAAAAAATTCTCTCTCTCTAATTCTTTTTTAGAAAATTCTAATGCGTCTAAGATCAAATTTCGGATAGGAGCCGGTTCCGTTTTCAGATACATTTCCAGATCTTTCCAGTCGTAGATACCTTTTTCCCAAAGATTTTTTTCTTCCTTGGAATCGATTCCGGGAAGATGACAGAAGGTATGTCTCAACATCAACTTTTCCTTTTTATTCGTAACACGAAAATAAGACGAGAAATCAGGATCAAAACACAGAAGGGCCATAGAAAAGAATTTCCAAATCTGGTATAAATCGTAGATTCCACGGCGCCTAATCGGATCGAAAACGCTCTGGTTCCGGTTTCATGAAAACCCATTGGAGCGATCATTGAAATTCCTCGTGCGTCCCAGACTTCCGAAATTCCGGAAACTGCGGAGCGAATCAAAGGTAAACCGGTTTCGATCGCCCTGAGTCTAACGGCCCCGGAATGTTGATAAGCCTCTAATTCAGAATCGAACCAAGAATCATTGGTGATGTTGATTAGAATCTCCGGTTTTTGTTCTTTTTGAAAGTAGTCCAAAACAAGTTCCGTAAACATGGCTTCGTAACAAAGTAAAGGGAGGATCGAATAAGAATATTCTAAATTTCTAATTTTCTTTGTATGTTCTGCAAAGGATGAAAATTCGAATTTATACGATTTTGGTTCGTTCAATTTAGAAATTTCGGGAGGTAGGATCGGTTTTTGGTTTTGAATCTTATTTCCGATTAAAAGTTTTGGAGATTCTCCGGGTACGTATCCGGAAGTTTCTTGAAAGATAAAACGTAAAAAAGGAAAAATTTTTTCCATTGGAAGATATTCTCCGAAAGGAAGTAACCTTCTTTTATCGTATCTTTCGATTTTACCATCCAAGTTTTTAAAAAGACTGACCTGATTCTTGAGTCTGTTTTGATCCAAATTCAATTCGTTAAATAGAACGTCCGCTCCTGTATGTTTTGAAAGATATAAAATGATACCTTCCATTGTGGGAGAATATATTTTTTCTTTCCGATTTTCTTCGGAATCGATCGTACCATGAAACGGAATCGCAGATTCCGGAATTATGATCAAAGAAGGTGAATTTTCGAAAGTGAGTAGGGCTAAAGAAAATACCTTACTCATCGTAGCGCTTAAATAAGAGGTGTCTGCTTTTAAGTCCTTTGTGCCCGGAGACGTATCCGGTTGAACCATAAGCACAGATAGATCTTTGGGTTTTACTTCATTTTGTGATCTGTTTGTATATCCGATTTGATAGAGACCGTATCCGTATACAAACGCGATACAGACTAAACTTGCGATCGAAATTTTGAATTCTTTTGAATTTTTGATTTTATAAGAATTTAAGAATATTATAAAAGTGGATGATATAAATAGTAAAAGAAAACTCAATCCGTATACTCCGCAAATGGAGGCGAATTGTTCAAACACGATCGAACCTGAAATTAAATTTCCCCAGTACCAAGGGAAAATTTGGAACGTTATCATATCGGAGAGTGTTCCAGCGGCAGGAAATACAAGTAAGATACAAGTTTTTGAAACGGATTCTATTTTAGAAAAACGGAATAAAATATAAAACGGAAAGAATTTTAAGTGAGAGATCAGTCCGTATAATAAAAAGAAAAATGCGGAAACAAAAGTGTCTGCACCGGAAATTCTAGAAATCGCTCCTGGAATCCAGTAAAAAGCAGTGAAGTTTAAAATTTGAGAAAGTATCAAAAGCCACAAGAGAGATTTCCAGATAGAAATTCTATTGAGGGAAAAAAACAAAAAAATACAAGAGATAGAAGCGAATACACCTGCCGAAAAAAATGAAAACGGAGAAAGTCCAAACACGGTGCCGATTCCAATTCCAAAACACAGTATAAGTCGGTACAAAATCGAATCTTTAGAAATAAAACTGTAAAACATCTGTTTTTATTTTTTTATTTCCTCTTCATACTTAAGCCTTCTTGAATATTCTTCCGCTTCTTCCTTTCCTAAATTTTTAATCCGAATTTCCATCAGAGCTTTTTCCTTGGTTTCTACTTTGACGTTAGGATTTTTTCTGATCCAATCGGCTTCTTCTTGTGCGGTCAGTTTTTCCTTTTTTTCTTTTTCATCACTTTCTTTATAAACCGTTTCCATACGATCGGCGCCGTCCTTACCAAAATATTTTTCTCGAATGTATCTAGTTTTACTGTTACGTTCGGACGAACTCATTCTTTCCAGTTCCTTTTCCCTCAAAAACATCTCTGTCTCATAGGTATTGTATTTCGGTTCTCTTTTTTTGATCGTATTGTAGTATTGCCCGTAGACATTTTTTCTGAACTCTTCGTACTTTTGCATTCTTTGTTCGCCGTTTAATGTTTCCGTGTCTTTTAAAAAACCTCCCAAGGAATCCAGATAAGTTTCTTCCGCTTCTTCTAAACCAAAGATAAGTTTTGCTTCTTTATCAGAGAAAAATTCCCTTCTTTGTTTTTTGATGAGTTCGTATTTTTCAGCTCTATTCAATTTGTCTGGTATTTCTAATTCTTTCATTTTTGTTTCGTATCTTAAGTAACTGGAAAACAACTTCATTAGATATTCTGCATCTTTTCCAAAATAATGATCTGCAATAAATGCGCGAATAATTTCGTTACATTGTTCGTAGTGTATGTTTTCCGGACATTGTCTTCTTAAGCTAGAGAGTTCGGAGACTAGATTGATTTCTCCGTTTGACGCGTATAGTATCAATTCATCGAAAGAAAGCCAGTTTCCGTTTTCGTCGAAGATTCTACGCGAGGTATTTATGATCGCTTGATTTAAGGTCCATCCTCCGGATTCGGAACTGAATTCCGGATCTGGACTTGTTGAAGAATCTGTAGTGATTTTACTTCCGCTAAAAAATACGAACCAAATCAACACGATTAAAAACGCGGAGATCAAAACTACCAATGTGTGGAATGTGATTTTTTGCTGAAGCGTTTTCATAGGCCGTGATTTTTTAGAAAATCTTTTTCAAAGCAAACCTTTTTTGTTTTTTCTAAAAAAGAGGCTGGGATGGAATGACAAAGTAGTGGGACTAAAAAAACCGATTCTATATTATCCTGAAGGAACTACCGGGGCTAAGGAAATTTTTTCAAGTTTCGAAAAATTAGAAGTAAGATCCTATCCTAACGATCGAATCAAAGAAATTTCAAAAGAAGAACCCACGATTTTAATCGCAAACACTAGGTTTCAAGTAAATCGAGATAACATACAACAATTTCCTACGGTAAAAATTTTCGCAACCGTTAGCTCTGGAACGGATCACGTAGATTTTAATATACTTAAGGAATTTAGAAAAATTTTTTTAAACGCTCCCGGTTGTAATGCCGGTTCTGTCGCGGAATATTGTTTTGCGGGGCTTTTAAGTCGATTTGAGGAATCCGAACTTAAGAGATTGAAAGTTGGCTTGATAGGACACGGTCACACAGGGAAAGAATTTTATAAAATTCTAATATCTAAAGGAGTGAACTGTATATTTTACGACCCGTTTTATAAGACGGAATCCAGTCCTTTGAATGAAGTTTTGGACGCTTCCGTTCTTAGTTTTCACGTTCCACTGACCAAGGACGGGCCGGAGCCCACGTTTCAATTTGTAAGCGCATCTTTGATCGATTCTTTAAAGCCGGGCACGGTTTTTATCAATACAAGTCGGGGGGGAATACTTTCTCAAGAAGCTTTTGATCGATTGATTGCAAGAAATGATATATTCAAAATATTAGATGTATTTGATCCAGAGCCTCCAGCGTCGGAGATGGGAAGGAAACTTACAGAAATGAAACATTCCATTTTGACTCCTCACATAGCTGGTTACAGCCAGTTGGGTAGAATTGTCGGAACTTACCGAGTTGCGGAAAAGTTATCTATTTTATACCGGGACAAACCGTTGCCTTCTTTAAAATCTTTTTTACAAACATCCGGAGAATTTAAAACCTCTACTTTTTTAAAAGAAGAGGATCGTCTTTTGAGAGAGGCCTGGAGAAACGGGGATACAAATTATTTTGAAAAAAGAAGAAATACTTATCCGATAAGACTCGATTGGGGATTTTAGGAAGTTCGTTTAACAATCTATAGACGAGCATACTTTTAGGAAATTTTTTCTCTCAGAGCTTAAGTTATTTAGAATTGTATAATATATTAATGTGAATCTTTATCGTAAAAATTTGTTTGAATACAAAATATCATATACTTTGTTATACGTATCAGTAAAAATCATTCTTAGAGTTCAGTTGTCAAAATTCCTTTTTGTAAACCATATTTAGAACATAACTCGGAAGTTTTATGGTAAAGAGCGTTTTGATAGAAATTGGGCATTCTGAAATCTTTGGAAAAAAATTTTTGATATTTGGAAAGTAGATGAGGAAAGTGATTTTCGATCGCTTTAAAAATTAGATTTTTATGATCCGAAGGATCGTTTCCTCCAAAAAGAGTCAAACTCGCAGGGAAGATATATCGGATTCCGATCTCTTGAAAGGTTTGAAACATAAATTCTAAATTTTTTCCCGTATCCGAAATATGAGGAAGTAAGGGCATTAAACTCACTCCAGAAAAAAAACCTTCTTTTAAAATTTCCTTAAGTGCAGAGATGCGTAAACTAGGGGGAGTTGCTCCCGGTTCAAAAATTTTAGCAATAGAATCATCCAGAATAGAAAATGAAAACGTAATAAATGATTTACGGTTCAATCGATCCCGCAAATCTACTGGAAGAATTGCGTTTTTTTCAATTTCGCTTAACAAATCTAGGTCCCGTAAAATTAAATCTGATTTAGTAAGTATATGAACTGGAAATTTATATTTTAGAATTATTTGAAGTAATTCTCTGGTAAGACCGCGTTCTTTTTCAAGTTGTAAATAAGGATCCGTGGAAGAGGAAAGCACGATAATACCGTACCGATTCTTTTTAGCAAGATTAGATAGTTGTTTATCTAGAACTTCAACGGCGTTTTCTTTAATAGAAAGTTTATCCTCTACGTTCAGGCCGTATTTGCTGCCTTTCACATAACAGTATAAACAACGAAACGAACAACCACTGTATGGATTGATTGTATAGTCATCTAAAAACCAAGGATCTCTCCGTTTCGTTTTATTGAGAATATTTTTAATGCGAATATTTTGAGCCATACTTTGAAGATCTACTCAGGCCGATTTCTATTTTTTTTCTAAAAAACGACTGAATAAAAGGATTCGCTAATAAACTAGATTCAAATTTTTGAATAATATCCGGATGAAATTTAGAAATGGTTTTAAGCGCCCAACCAATTCCTTTTTTAGTATGAAAGTCTTTTGTATCCGCTTTAGATAAAAGGAGACAAAACGTAACTTCCACGTATTTTTTTCCAAGACCTTTTTTGACTGCATAATGAGACGCGACTCCCACGGAACGAACGATCCAACCGTCTTTATGGTTGATGTAATCTTTTAAAATCGGAAGGGTTTTTTCGGGTTCCTTGAGAAGAAAGTGACCCATCACTCTTTCTCCGATGATGTCGCACACGTACCATTCGTTTCCTAAAAGGATGTATTCAACGGCCTTATTTAAAGATTGTTCGAAATGTTTTTCCAAACGAAGCTGAAGAATGATCGCGGAAATGACGTAACCTCCCATATGCCCCAGCTCTATGATTTGATCTGTAAAATAGATCTGTTTATGATCGGGGATTTTAAAATAGAGTTCTTTTCCGACAAACTCAAGTAGTGGGAACTTTATTTTTTTCTTCAAAAGTTCCGATTCAATGACGGAAATCCAGAGGGATTCATCGGAAAGTTTTGAAAGAATCAATTTGATTTCTTTTTTAGAACGAATGGAATCCATGAAACTGATTTCAATTTACGGTTTTAAAGTATGACACTTTTTCAAAAGTGGAAAACTTTCTGGCTTTTCAGGTTAAACTCCGACATAAAATAAAACCCTTATATTATAAAAAAATAATTATACATACAGAACCGAACGAGGTTTAAGGAGCCATTTCATAAGCGTCTTTGTAAGAATAAACCTTTGTACAAACACGATTAAATAGTTCTTCGTTTTCAGCGGGTTTAAAAATCATAGCCAGACATTTTTCCATTTGATCTTGTGTACTACTTCTTTTAGAATAAAGTTGAAGAGCGTATTTGGAAAAATCACGCACCATAAAATCGAAAATTTGATCTAAAAGATCGTTATCTACTTTTTCAATGGCGGCGTTTTCGATCAAAAGTTGACCATAGGCGACTAACGTAAATAATTCCCCGAGAATCAGCATAAAGTCTAAATCCTTTGATTGTTTAGAATCGGGAGGAGTGGATTTTAGGAATTCTTTGAAGACCACAATTTGTTTTTTGAAAATTTGAACGTTCGGGAGATCTACGCTCGAATACACTTCATTATAATCTCTGAATGTGATTTTTTCAAAACCTTTAGAAGTAGTTCCTTGATTGAAAAGAAAGTCGTCGTTTTTAAAATCATCGATCTTAGGAATAACCGGAAGGGAGGAATTTGGCTCGAAGAAATAATTGTTCATGAATTTGATGATTAAGGCCATGTTTACGTGGGCGGTACCTTCCAACTTTGGAAGTCCTCTAATATCCTTGGCCGCCATTTCGAAATACATATTTTTTTCAAAACCTTTTGCAGCGATCACGTCCCAGAGAAGATTGATCACTTCCTCTCCTTGCATTGTAACTTTCATTTTTACCATTGGATTGAATAAAAGATAACGTCTGTCAGTTGCGGAGGCGGCTCTCATATAATCCTTAGCCCTAGCCGCAAAAAGTTTCATAGAAAAAAGTCTACAATATGCATCCACAAACATCTGTTTGATTTGAGAAAAATCTGTTACATTACGATTGAATAATTTTCTTTTAGAAGCGTGATTGAGCGCTTCGTAAAAAGAATGAGTACAAATCCCAATGGAAGCCCAGCCCAGATTGTATTTACAAACAGCGATTGTACTGAGAGAAGCATCCCAGGCCTCTCTGTCTTTGGAAAGGATTTCCTTTTCGGAAATAGGATAATCTTTCAAAGCATATTCTCCCACATAACTCTGAGAGTTGACTACGTTCTGAATCAGTTCGTAGTTTTTATGACCGGAGTTGACTGCAAAAAAAACGTAATTTCCGGTATCTTTCATTTTACCGAAAGTGGAGACGATCGCGGCCTTATTGGAATTTCCAATATAGTATTTTCTTCCGTTGGCGATGTAGTTACCGTTGCCTTTGTTTTCCAAAGACATATCACTGGAAATTAAATCTGCACCGTGTTCTTTTTCGGAAAGACCAAAAGCAAATATCTCACCATCTAACAATAATTTTGCGGTTTTGTGTTTGATCTCTTCGTTTTTACTGTTCCAGATCGGACCAAGTCCTAACATAGAAACCTGCCAAGTATACCAATAACAAAGACCGTAAAAACCAGCGATTTCGTTAAAGTCGCAGATTCGAGTCGTGTCCCATCTAGAATCGCTTTCGCCGTAACCGGAAGGAGTCATCAAAGTGGCGAAAATTTTTTCGCTCTTTTGAAATTCTAAAAAGTCTGCATACCAGGTTTGATTTCTGTCGTCTTCTTTAAGTTTGTTTTTTCCTTTCTTTTCAAAAAAGGCAATGGTACGTTTCATGATATTTCTAGATTTTTCGTCCAGATGTTTGAATTCGGTTTTTTTAGGGTTCAATAGATCCATAGTCGTTCTTCCTAAAGTAGATAGTGTTTCAACTTGCAAGCTTTTCCAAGATAGAAAAATATTTAAAAAAAGATTAAAAGAATTCTATCAACAATTTCAAAAATACTTTATCCTGCGAAAGAGAGTATTCGAAAGTATTTTTAAAATAATCCATAAAGACGCGGATACAAGTTAAAGTAAAGGAACAAATCGAACCCCACCTTTGGATTCAAAGGACCAATCCTTGAGATTTCTTTTTGCGAAGATCAAAGATTGATCTCGTTTTCCCATCGGAAAGATAAAAATTCCTCCCGGTATTAGAGATTGAAAGTAGGAACTTTTTGTGTCTGGTAGATCCGGAAGTGCCGCGCAAGAAATCATCTTATCAAATTGAAGTTCTGGTTTTAGGATTTCAGTCGCGTTTCCTATCATAAAACGATTTGTTTGAGTACAACCTGGATTCCAAAGTTCTAAATTTTGAGTGGCGGTTTTAGAAAGAGAATCAAAGAATTCAACGGAGAATAACGTGGCTTCTAAAAAAATTAAAACCGCACTTTGATAACCCGAACCGGTTCCGATTTCAAAGATACGATCTCCTTTTTGGACTTCAAGAAGTAAGGACATCCATGCCACCATAAACGGTTGAGAGATGGTCTGATTACGACCGATCGGAAGAGGTTTATCTTCGTATGCTTGTGAAAGATGAGAATCCGGAACGAAACATTCTCTTGGAATCGAAAGCATCGCGGAGAGAATTTTTTTATCTCGAATTCCTCGAGAGACGATTTGAAGATCGACCATACTTCTTCTTTCTTGTTCACGAAGAATCGGATTACAGACTTTAGACGAAGAAAACATAATGTCTTTCCCTAAACAGAATTTGGGAAGAGCGGCTTCGATCTTTTTCGTTGACAGTGTCGATCGTTTTTCTATTCTGTCCATGAGTTTGGCCTTGTAGCTCAGTCGGTAGAGCAGAGGACTGAAAATCCTTGTGTCGGGAGTTCGATTCTCTCCGAGGCCAAAACTCATTTCCTTTTATTTAGCTGCTTTTCTTTCTTCCCCTAATTTCCAGAGTTCCGAAAAAACAACTTCGTCAATCACCTTACAGAGTTCAGGTTTATATAGTTTTTTGACCGGAGGTTTTGGATAAATATGAATTTCGTCCGTGTTGGGAATATAAGTCATCATCTTCTGAATCTGATCTTCCCCTTCCACTTCATACATCGTATAAGACATTCCTTTGGAAGGAATGATTTGTTCTGTTTCTAAATATTTCATCCTAAACCCTTAGAGTTCCAGCTCTTGAATACAAAAGAATTTCTGCTGGATGTTTATTATAAGTTAAACAAATTCAACGTATTTGTAAAGTAAAAGAATGAATGAAGAAAAGTCACTGATCCTTTTGAGAGGATTGCCGGGTGCAGGCAAAAGCAGACTCGCTAAACTTTTATCCGAAAACGGAAAGTATCCTGTTTTTAGCGTGGATGACTATTTTACGGATTCTAAAACTCAAGAATACAATTTTGATTATAAAAAAAATCATCTCGCGTATAAACACTGCGAAGACTGTGTTCGAAAAGAAGCGGAACTTGGAACCTCTAAAATTTTTTCAGACAACACGTTTACACTTTCTTGGGAGATGGAACCTTACTTTCAGATTGCATCCGAATTCGGATATACGATTTTTGTAGTCACGGTGGAGAATTATCACAACGGAAAAAACGTTCATTCCATCGATGATGAATCCTTAAAAAAAATGGCTTCAAAGTATAAGGTTCGCCTTTTACCTGAAAGTATTTCGGAATAAATATTTTACATTGGGAATTTTTATCTAAATTCAAATTTTATAATTTTACTGATGCTATATATAGGAATACTTGATATTTTGCACTCAAATCTGCTTTTATGATTAATATTATAGGCATATCGTTTTGAATAAAATTAAAGTTTCCGCCAAATCGGAGTATGACGATTTTTCATTTGGAGCTCGCCCAAAACCTCAAAGAATTTTACACGATCATTCTTTAAAAATTTTTAATCAAATGTAGTAGTTCCCACAAATTAGGTTGTATTGGCAATTTACTAACTTTCTAACAGTTCTATTCTCATGTTAGTTCGACGTAAGGAATCCATGCTTGATTTTTCTAAAAAAGTTGTGATCTTGATTTCTAAAATGTGGGAACTCCCACCAATCACGAACCAATTCTAAAATTGTAGGAACTCATACTTTTAGAAAATTCTTTCTCGTTTTCTTATGTCGAACTTCACGTTAATCTCGTTAAATTTTCGTAATAGTTCCCACAGATTACGTCTCTTAGAACCGATCAAGGTTTTGTACAAAGTTAAAAAATGTAATAGTTCCCACATCTTAGGATTTTATCTGTAAAATCCAGATATGTAAAAATTAAAATACAACGTTAGACAATAGAGAGTTTTCAAAAGTCTAAAAAGAAACGGAGTACTCTTTTTGAAAGTAGATCCTAAATTTTTGTATTTAGAAGATAAGATAGAATAACGTAGACATAAGTAGGATTTAGAAATTCAACCTAAAATTTGAATCTATACATATCAAAAAGACGATTCTATAATTTGAGAATTCAAGCGATAAATTTTATATTTACCGAATTCGCAATCAATTTCATTCTACGCAGGAAGTTTATATTTTGTTTTGAGTTAAGGATTTGACGATGGGTGGAATAAAATTGAAAGAACGAGATTTAGATATTATCAATTCTCCGGAACAAAGAAAACATATTATTGAAAAACATCTACTCAATCAGAGTTTACGCATCAAAGGAGATCCAAATAGAGAAACGATCACGATTCAAAAATACGTGGATTCTGGAGAAAAAATTGTCGCAGGACTTTCAGATGAGATTCACTTTTCTGAAAATGATGAGATCGTATTATATAAGATACTCGCCAAGTATGTACAATTAGAATGTAGTTTTATAAGAAAAACTAGACCAGGAGTTGCGGAGTTTGTCGTAACTAAAGTATCCATCGCAAAATCCAACCGTGCTTTTCCACGTTACTCGGTTGCAGAAGACGCGGCTCACGTAACTAATATTAATTCTTCTAAAACGGTCATAGATGCGTCTTTATTTAACATTCCTACTTTGGTAAAGGTAAGTTTTGAAGACTATAAAACGAAATTAAAACCGGATCAATTGGGTTTGGTTGAAATAGACGTTTTTAAATCGGATCAAGATGAAAAGTTTGAATTGATCAAACGAACAAAAAAATACATCCATATTGAAAACACTTCTATAGAAGAATCCTATAAAACTAAGTCTGAAAACCAAGTGGATGTGGAAGACGAAATTCACGAAGAAATTCCTTCTTTGATGAGGAAATATAAGGATGAAAAAATCGTTTCAGAAATTATCTATCCGATCATCTATATCAATCATTCTAGACAATCCATTCCTCTTGGTTATATCTGGGTTCGAAACAAGGAAAAACCTCTTGGTAAAAATACCATCGAAAAGTTGGCCGAACTTTCGAAAGAGATGGTGGCTCGGATCAAGGAATCCAACACGGTTTTAACCACTGAAAAATTTCAGATTATCGATATTTCCAACAACGGAATTTGTATTAAAATTACGGAACCACATTTAATTCAAACCCTTCCTAAACACACTGGATTTGTGTTCGACATTTATATTCGTATGCAAGGTTATTTCAAAGTTTTTGGAGCAATCCGCTGGCTTTCTTACGACGAGGACGGTAGTTTGATTTTAGGAATGGAGTTGGTGGCTAAGTCTTCTTTTCCGGGAGAAAGAGAAAAGTTTCATAGAAACGTAGAACTTTTAGGTCAGGGAAAATTTACCGGTTTAAAAACGCATGCGATTTGATCTTTGTTTACTTAAGTATAGTATAATTTTTGAATCTTTCCTGCAGGTATAAGTTTGAATTGACGTTTGTTTCGAAAGTAATTTAATTTTTTAATCCTACATTCGTAAAACGAATTGGAAAAACCTTACAACACAAATCTATTCTATAAAACCGGTCCACTGAGTTTTTAGCCTAAATCTCTAAATCCCAAGTGTAAAATACGTTTTATAGGCCAGAACTGGAAATCTGGCGGTGACCTGGACCAGTAGAGCAAATTCTATGCGGAGTCTTCTTTCGGAGATCGGCGTTGGTTGTTATTTTCTAATACATCGATTTACAATTTTGTCTAAGAGTAGAAGAGGGCGTTGTATCCGTCTTTTAGTCACTGTCTTGAACCCAAAATTTATTCTGACTCCGTCTCTCAGAATTTAAAAAGTGACAAGGTTTCCAAGGCATCTGATCTTAGTAAAAAAATCCCGGGAGATCCGGTCTTTCTCATGAAAAAAACAATCATTCTTTCTTTTTTTATTCTATTTTTAGCCTTAGAACCTTCTCTACTGGCTCAACCCGCGCATAACTGGAATTCTCCTTCCGAAGTAGTCAAACAGGTAAAGAAGAAGTTCAGCGATTTGAATTCTTATAAGGCCGATTTTCAAATTCAGACAGTTTCCAATAAAAAAAGCAAAAATATGAAAGGTGTCTGTCTTTATAAAAAAGGCGGAAGAATCCGATACCAATTTAACGAACCTTCCGGAGACGAAATCGTTTCGGATGGAAAAACTTTATATATATACATTGCCCGCTTGAACGCGGTGGGTAAACAAGATCTTACATTAAATAAATCGAATAAATCGGGACCGATTTTTTCTAATTTTACGGACGAAGGTCTTTCTAGAATTTTTAGAAAATATCACTATAAGTTCGATTCCATAGAACAACCCCAAACCTCTTCTAAAGACGGACGTAAATACTTTGTGCTCAATTTGGAACAAAGGGAAAAAATCGGCGGTTTTGAAACGATGTTGCTTTATGTGGATGCACAGACGTATTTTATTCAAAAAGCGGTAGCAAGCGACGGAAGAGGAAAGGAAACTACAATCGAATTTTCTAATTTAGAAATCAATCCGGATTTGGAAGACGGACAATTTAACTTTCATATCGGTGGAAACGCAAAAATTATCAATAACCCGCTTGTGTCGGAACAATAGGTCCGAAAAGGAGAGAAACGTTGAATCAAAAAAGAGTTGGGCAGATTCTCCGTGAGGCGAGAGAAGAAAAAAAACTAAGTGTCAAGGACGTTGCCAGAGAAACTAATATTTCCGTAAAATACATTCTGGCTTTAGAAACCGAAGACTATTCTCAGTTTCCGGGAGAAACCTTTACCATGGGATTTTTGAAAAACTACGGAGGTTATCTGAAATTAGATACGGGACAGTTGATCAATTTATACAGAGGAGAAAAGATAGAAGAATCCCAAGCGCCTCTCGAAGAACTAACTCGTCCTACCGCTTCGTATTATACGAAGATTAACGTGGATAAAAATAAAATTTTTACGATCGCGTCCGTATTGATCATTCTTATATCTGCGTATCTTATCATTGATAGTTTTATCGGCCCTTCTTCCGATGACGACTCGGTGGAAGAATCCGGTAAAAAACTAGATATTCCGGAAAACATAGATTTTCTTTCTAGATCCATTCCGGAAAACAGAAGTGAATCCTTTATTCTTACTCCGGATAAAGGAGTTAGTTTTTCGGTAAGCAATCAACAGTGTAAACTATTTATAGATTCCGTAGAAAAAGGAGGCGCCGTTAACACCGCAGTACTTGCATTTAACGTTTATCCGGAACTGACCGTATATAAATTTCGTTTGAGTGAAGGACAGGAAAAAATACTCAGTTATACAATTCCGGAAATTTCTAGTCTCAGACGGAACGTTAGAATCATCTCCCAGGCGGTGACTGAAAATTCCGCGAAGGTTTTAGTCACGTTGAGCGACGAAGAGCAAAAACAGGAAAATAATAACTCAGTCGATAACACAAAAACGTTAGGCGACGTTCCGATTCAAGTGACTCTATTTTTTAATAAACCTAGTTATGCTGAATTCATCATAGACGGTCAGATGGGATTTAGAGGTCTTATACAAACGGGGGAAAACAGAAGTTTAGAAGCCAAGGATCGTCTGGAACTAAAAGTAGGAGACGGTTCCGCGGTGGAGATGATTCAAAACGGAAAACCTAAAATCACTTTGGGACGCCCAGGCAAACTAGTGAAGAAAATTTTTGTGAAAACTCAAAATCCTTATGATAGCACACAGTCCATCATCAAGGAGTTGGGAGAATAGGATTTTTTTTGGAGAAGAAGTTCTACATCACCACACTCGGCTGTCCTAAAAATACTGCGGACTCTATGAGTATGCATCATTCTCTTTTGGAAGAAGGGTTTACTCCTGCTTCTCTACCTGAAGAATCCGATTTCCATTTTATCAATACTTGTACGTTCATTCAATCCGCTACGGAGGAAACGATTCAGACCATTCTTTCGGCGGCCCAGGTAAAAAAACAAAATCATCAAAAGTTAGTCGTAGTAGGTTGTTTTGCGGAACGTTATCCGGACAATATACGTTCTGAAATTCCGGAAGTGGATTTGTTTTTTGGAACCGGCAAATATTCACAAGCTGGAAAAATTTTACGAGAAAAATTTCCGGAACTTTCTCCTTCTCGATTGGAATTTAACGATAGTTTATTAGAAAGATGGAAACTATCTTCCAAAATCGAAAACTATTCTAAACCGTATGCCTATGTAAAAGTTTCTGACGGTTGTAATCGAGGTTGTTCTTTTTGTATCATTCCTTCCTTTCGGGGAAAGTTCGTAGAATCTCCGTTAGACGATATTTTAAGAGATACAAATCGAGCGATACGCGCGGGCGCTAAGGAAATCTGTTTGGTTTCTCAAGATACGGTCTATTACGGAAGGGACTCCGAAATACTTTTGAATATGGTTCGTAAAGTTGCAGAGATCGATTCTCTCGAAATTCTAAGATTATTGTATTTGTATCCGGATAAAAAAACCGAAAAGTTAATTCGTTTGATGGGAGAAACTTCTAAGATCGCTCCTTATTTGGAATCTCCTCTACAACACGTATCTTCTAAAATTCTAAAGCTGATGAACCGAGTTGGAGAAAGTTCCTATTTCAAGGATCTATTTTCTCTTGCCAGAGAAGTTAAACCGGGTTTGGAAATTCGTACTTCGTTTATCATCGGTTATCCGGGGGAAGAACCCGAAGACGTGGATCAGATTTTACGTTTTATTGAAGATACCAGACCTGAAAAAGTGAATTTATTTTCCTATTCTCCTCAAGAAGGAACCAAAGGTGCCCAACTCAAACAAACCGTTTCCGAAAGGGAAAAATCGAAACGAATCAATCTGATCCGTGATTCTCATTTGCAGATCTTAGAGGAGATACACGAATCTAGAATCGGTCGAATCTACGATGCGATCGTGGACGGGGTGGAAGACGGACAAGCGCTGGTTCGTAGATTTCAAGACGCTCCCGAAATGGATGAAGTAGTTTACGTAGATGACGTTTCTCTCATTCCGGGTAAGATCGGAAAAGTGCGGATCGATTCCTTTTACGAATACGACATGAACGGAACTTGGGCATGAACAAGGCTATTTTCAATATTCCTAATATTCTTACTATGTTAAGAGTTGCTGCAGTACCTTTTTTTGTATGGTTTCTATTTCAAAAAGAATTGGAATATCATATTGCGGCTCTGATCCTTTTTTCGGTGGCTTCTCTGACCGATTTGATAGACGGTTATTTGGCCCGAAAGTGGAATCAGGAAACGGAGTTCGGTAAATTTTTAGATCCTCTTGCGGATAAGATCATCGTTACCGGTTGTTTTATTACGTTTATATTTTTACAAGAACAGATCGAATTTTGGATGGTTTGTTTGATCATCGGAAGAGATATGCTCATCACTTCTCTACGTTATCTTGCAATCCGCCAAGGACAGTCGATCCGTACTACGATGCTCGGAAAGGTAAAGACCGTTTTTCAAATGGGAGCCATCGTTTTGATTCTTGTGTTTTTTATTTTGATTTCTAGCAAAAAGAGGATTTTGATCAACCAAGAATACGCAACCGGAAAAGCGAATGGTCTGACCGTATTTGAAATCGCGACCAATAACGCGATTCAGTTCTTCCGAAATTTGGACCAAAATAACGGATTAGGAGACGTAGTTTTCGGTTTAGGAACGTTTGTTCCTTATTGGGGAATGTTGGTCACTACCGCGATCACTGTGATTTCCGGAATCCGTTATCTGGTTTCCAATAGTAAAGTTCTTTATCCTTCTAATCTCAAAAGGATGTTTCAAAAAAATGGAACCAAGAGCAGCCGTTCTTAAACTTATCGAGCGCAAACATTTAACCGCATTAGAGGCGGAATCTTTTATGAACCACGTGATGAAAGGAGAGGTTTCCGAAATTCTACTTTCTTCTTTTTTGACAGCGATACGTTCTAACGGAGAATCCGTAGAAGAAGTGTTAGGTTGTACGCTGGCGCTTCGTAAAAATGCTCTCCGACCCAAGACCGTTTTTCCATTTGATCTATTGGATACCTGTGGAACCGGAGGAGACGGACAAGGAACGATCAATATCAGTACTCTTTCAGCGATCGTTTTGGCTTCTTTAGGGATTAAGGTGGCTAAACACGGAAATCGATCCGTTTCTTCTCATACAGGTTCTAGCGATATATTGACTCGGTTAGGGTATCAAACCGAGACGACTCAAGAAGAAGTGGAAGCCCATCTTGTAAATAGAGGATTTACGTTTTTGTTTGCTCCTATGTGGCATCCTTCTATGAAACACGCCGGTCCGGTTCGAAAAGAACTGGGATTTAGAACCGTATTCAACATGATCGGTCCACTTTCCAATCCGTTTTCTCCTCAGTTTCAAATTATAGGAGTATATCAACCGGAATTGATGGAACTGTTTATTAGAGTATTACAATCTTTAGGTTTGAAGAGGGCTTTGGTATGTCATTCAAGGGATGGTTTGGATGAATTTTCAATCTTTCAGATTACAGATTATACTTTTTTAGAGAATGGAGTAATCAGTCGTCATTCGTTTGATCCTAAAATTTTAGGACTTTCTTCTTTAAACAAGGAGGAAGTGTATGCTTCATCCAGCGACCACGCAGAGGTTTTAGCGAGAAAGGTTTTGAATTCGGAATCGATTGCCGGAACACACGCGGTGGCATTGAATGCAGGAGCCGGACTTTTTGTAATGAGAAAGGTAGAAACGATCGAACAAGGGTATCAGATCGCCAAAGAAGCCATTCTTTCTGGAAAAACAAAAAAGTATTTCGAAGATTTAATTTCCAAAGAGTAAACGAGAAAAATACTGGTAAGAATTTGACGAAAAGAACCGAACAGGAAAGTAAACGATGACATTTTATATTTTACTACAGTTAGCTCAGGCCGCCGGAGAAGGAGACAAATCTCCTTTTTCTACTTTGCTTCTCATTCCGATCATGCTCGTGATCATGTATTTCCTGGTTATTCGTCCTCAAAGGAACGAAGAGAAAAAACGTAAGGAAATGATAGATAGTTTAAAAAAAGGAGACGAAGTAATCACTTCTTCCGGAATTCACGGAAAGGTAGTAGAGATCAAAGACAATAACGAAGTAGTGGTTCTAAATATCGCTAAAGATACCAACGTATCTTTTACCGCGAGTACGGTTCTAAAAAAGAAACAACAAGCGGACAAATGAAAAAAATTTCGGTCTTAATTCTAATCTTTTTATTTTTAGGGAATTTGGCGCTATTCTCTCAGGATGGGGAAGAGATTGACTTTTTAGAAAAGGTCACGGAGCCTAAAAAGACAGTCAGTAAAAAATCTTCTAATACTGCGGGCACTTCTTCGGGAACATCCACTCCTAAAAAAAAGGAAAAGAAAAGATCCAAAAAGAAAAGATCTAAAAAATCTTCCTCTTCCCTTCCAAATAATTTGGAAGAAACCCAAAAGAAAAATATTAATCATAACGAAACTTCTTCCGGAAATGATCATTCTAATTTGAATGGGGGCAATTCAGGTTCTTCTAATACACTTGAATCCGGAAATGTAGACGAACAACGCACGAGCGCTTCTAAGATTGATCTTAAAGATTTACCTAAACCGTATTGGGTTAACGAAGAAGTTAAAATTCATCCTAACAATTTACCTGGTTATACAGTTTCTCAAAAATCGGAACAAGGTTCCTCTTTTGGGAGCGAACTTTCCGAAATACTCAAGTTAGGTGAAGACAAAAAAAAGGAAGAGAACAAAAAGAAAGTTCAGGAAGTACAAAAATCAGGTTCTTTTACTGGATTTCTTTCTGAGTATAAAAAGCCTATTATCATCATAGTATTTATTTTATTATTTGCCTTATACCGATTGAAAGCGGGTAAATCACGCGGAAGTTCCAGCCGCAAATCCCCGGTTACGATCAATAAAATGAGAAGAGATTAGGAGTTTTTTTTTGAAATCTGCGACATGGATTTTTTTGCCGCTCTTGATTATTTTAGCGGCCACAGTGATACTTTATCCCAACTTCGCGACTAGAGAGTTGGAACTTGCGGTCAGAAAAGAATTTATTTCTATTCCTCCGGAACAAAAAAAGGCGATCCTTTCCCGTTTTGAAGAACGTTGGAACCGAGAATATAAACAATCCGATTGGGTCATTTCTCCTTCTCCTTCCGAACTTAAGGATGAACCTTTCTTGTTGGTAAAAGGAAGATTTATCACTTCTGCAAAGATCAACCAAATCTCTCAGGAAAATCCAGAACTGATCTTGGAAGCCAAGAACAAACTTCGTCCTACCTTGGTGGAAGAGTGGATCACAAAGGGACGTCCTCTGACGATCAAACTTGGTTTGGATTTGCAAGGTGGAATGAGAGTGGCGATGAAAGGAGATTTTGAAGACTATGCTTCTAAACTCCGGGAAAGTTATATTAGAGAAATTGAAAATTTAAATAAAACCGTGGCGGACCCTTCTGCAGACGAAAAGGAAAAGAAAAAAGCCAAGGACCGTTTGAGTGAAATTGAAAGTTACTTTGAACTTTCTCCGAGTCGAAAACTTTTAGAATTAGAAAAAGCGAAACTGATCATAGACAATCGTTTAACGAGCCAAAATTTGACCGAACCTCAGGTAAGGATTCAAAAAGATCAAGATTCCATAGAAGTTTCACTTCCGGGCGTAACCAATTCTTCCCAAATTTTGGAAATCATTCAAAATACTGAAACCGTGGAATATCGTTTAGAAGAACCGGAAAACTCTGCCGGAAACGGTTTGACATACGCCGCCATCATTCAACAAGAAGAGAATAGACTTCTCGAATTGAAAAGAAGGGAAGAGACGGATATAGTAGAATATCAGAATATTATAAAACAAAAACTTGGAAAGGCAGAGCAGGATAAGTTTCTGCAAGGTCTGGAAGAAAAGTATAAAATTCCGAGGGATAAATACAGGGTTTTTGCATATTGGGCCAGGGGGAATCATCAAAACTCCGCTTTACTTCCTAGAAAATTTGTTGTTTTAGAAAAAGCGATCGCTTTGGACGGAAGGGATATGAGGGACGCAAGGCCTTCCTTTGAAAATAATTCTTTTGGATATATCGTTTCTTTTACTTTGACTAGCAGTGGGGCAGAAAAATTCTTTGAGATCACTTCCCAAAACAAAGGTAGGAATTTAGCTATTGTTTGGGGAGATAAGGTTGTATCTGCTCCAACGATTCGAAGTGCGATCGCTGGCGGTGTGGCTCAAATAGACGGTTCTTTTACAAAGGAAGAGGCGGTCGATCTTGCAAACGTGATCAGTGAAGGTGCGCTTCCGATTCCTTTGAGAGTTTTGGAAATGAGATTTATCGGACCTACTCTTGGGATTGAATCTATCGAAGTGGGTATGAAGGCGGTTCTGATTGGATTTGTTCTAGTCATGTTCTATATGATTTTAATTTATCGTCTTTCGGGTATGGTGGCAAACATCGCACTTTTTGCGAATATAGTGATCTTAAGCGCTCTTCTATCTTTGATGGGATTTACTTTGACTTTACCTGGTTTTGCCGGGATCATTTTGACGGTAGGTATGGCGGTGGACGCTAACGTGATCATCTATGAAAGGATCAAAGAAGAATTACGTGCGGGTAAGTCCGCGACTGTCGCCGTGGCGCAAGGGTTTGACAATGCGTTTTGGACGATCATAGATAGTAACGTAACTACTTTGATTTCCGGGATTTTGATGATTCGTCTTGGAAACGGTCCGATCAAAGGATTTGCGATCACTTTGTGTTGGGGAATTATCACTTCTCTTTTTACGTCCTTGTTCTTAAGTCGTTTAGTGATGGATCTTTTGGTCAATCGTTTAGGGGTTCAGAAACTCCAACTTGGCTTTAAAAAATTGGAGTCCTAAAAGAATGTTTGATTTTATAAAATATAAATACGTTTCGATTTGTGTTTCCCTCGCTCTGATCGTATTCGGTTTTGGTTATACGTATGTGGTTCATGGGGGTTTTGCCAACTCTTTGGATTTTAACGGAGGTCTTAGAACCGTAATCGAATTTGATCAAAATACGGATCGTAGAAAGTTGGAAAATTACTTTGCCGAAAATAAGATCGAGGCGGTGCTTCTTCTTTTGGATAAGGAAAAACATCACTATCAGATTGATATAGGTTTAGGCTCCGTAGATTCAATTTTACTAAAATACAGAGAGAAAAACGGATTAAAACCTACGGATAAGGTGGAACTTTCCGGAATCGACGCTTTGATTTCGATCTTAATCGCAGATTTTGGAATTGATAAAAATAAAATACTCAGTGCCAACCAAGTAGGTGCGATCGTAGGAGGAGAACTTTCTTCCACTGGAACCACTTTGTTAGGGCTTACGATGGCGATCATACTCGCCTATATCAGTTTTCGATTTCAATTTAAGTTTGCTCTGGGAGCCATTTTGGCTTTGACGCACGATCTCATTTTGACGGTTGCGTTTATAGGATTTTTTCAAATTAAACCGAGTGTTCCTATCATTGCCGCCTTACTGACGTTACTCGGGTATTCGATCAACGATACGATCGTAGTATTTGATAGAATCAGAGAGAATGCCGCGGGAAATTTGAATCAAACTTTCGGACAGACGATTAATTCCGCGATCAATCAAACTCTGGGAAGAACGTTTAACACTTCTTTTGCGACGTTGATTTCTATCATAGCGATTATCATCGGAGGAGCGACCGAACTATTCGATTTTGCCTACGTTCTCACGTTTGGAATTGTGATCGGAACGTATTCTTCCATTTTTATCGCAGCCCCTCTTGTAGATATTTACGACCAAGTTATACGAAAGGCTCGCGGCTGATGACTTCCCTCCCGGAAAAGTTTCGGGAGGAATTGCGTAAACTTTCTTTTTTATCTATGGGAGAAAGTTCGCCGAACCCACCCGTTTCTTGTCTTATTACGGATATTGAAAACAAACGAATATTTGCCAAAGGCAGAACTTCGCCTACCGGTGGACCACACGCGGAAAGAAATGCATATTATGAATTTATTAATAACGGATTTTCGTCAAAACCGCATAACGTGTGGGTGACTCTTGAACCTTGTACACATCACGGTAAAACCCCTCCTTGTTTAGATTTAATTTTAGAACATAAACCGAAAACTCTTTACTACGGTTTAAAAGATCCTAATCCTCTCGTTCGTAAAAACGACGGTTTGGAAATTTGTAGAAATGCTGGAATTCAAGTGGTTTTAGATTTTGGTTTAAAAGAAATTGCGGAAGAAAGTTTATTTGGATTTATTTCGAGAATTGAAAAACAAAAACCTTCTATGATTATCAAATCGGCGGTTTCTAAAGAAGGTTTTTTTACCACCAAGGATAAGGCTACGGTTCGACTTTCTGGAAATTTATCAGATCGCCTAACTTCTATTTTGAGGGCAAAATGTGACGCGGTACTCATTGGCCCTAGGACTTTGTTCCAAGATCTACCTGGTTTGGATTTTAGGATCGGAGGCAATTGGGCTACCGATTTGGGAACCATTCAGGAAAATATTTTTGGTGAAAGTAATGGATTTGATATAAGCCGCTGGTTTGAAGCGGGAGTCGATTTGGAACGGGCAGGAGTTTTAAAATTTGAGCATGGGCCTTATTTTGAGAGAAGGGATAAAATCGAGGATTTAGAAAAAAATCTGGGAACAAGTTCTGAAATTACGAACCAAGGAACTTCCAGATTTTTAAAGAATATTTTAAAATACGGTTTTAATCCGGAAATTTCGGAAATTCATCGTAGGGATCAAGAAAGTTATCAACCATATCGTGTTTTTGTTATATTCGAAGAAAAAAATATACCTGAGGCTTGGATTGAAAAACAAAGAAGAATCAACAAAAAAAACGATTCTAAAAAATGTGTTTTTTTTCTAAAACGAAACGAATTTTTCAGCGAAAAAACCAAAGGGTTGCTCGAGTCCTTAACGGAGAACAAAATTTATACCTTTGATCCGGAAACGATGGCAGAGGAATGTCTGAACGTTCTATCTTCAATAGGAGTTAATCTGACACTAGTTGAAGGTGGAAATTTGATGTATGAAACTTTTTCTTCTAAAATGAGAGACGACGATCTCATTTTAAAAATTCGATCTATTTTTACCATACCAGAAGGTATAAGACCTAAGTTGATCACGGACTCTGAAACCTTAATTTGGAAAACGAATGTCGGAAAAGACATTTGGGAGGTGCACGGATGTTTACCGGTTTAGTCGAAACTACTGGAAGGATTTTTGAAATTCAGGAAACAACTGAAGGAAGAAGTTTTTTAGTGGAGACAAAGTGGGTTCACCCTGATCTTAAGTTAGGCGATTCGATTGCGGTGAATGGTTGTTGTCAGACGGTTACTGAGTTTTATGAAGAAGGGAATCGTTTTCGTTTTTATGCCAGTTTTAAAACATTAGAATTGACTAATTTCAAGTTTCTTAAAGTAGGAGAAGAAGTCAATTTAGAGAGGAGTGCACTTCCTACAACTCGTTTAGGTGGACATCTTGTAAGCGGTCATGTGGACGGGGTTGGAAAAATTCTGAACAAAGAAGAAAGAGAAGGTGGAAATGTGATTTGTTATACGGTCCGAAATGATTCTTCTCTTTCGAAATACATCGCCCCGAGAGGAAGTATTACTGTGGATGGTATTTCGTTAACCGTAGTTAATTCCCATTCTGATACGTTTGATCTGGTTTTGATTCCAGAAACCCTCAAAAAAACGAATGCTAAATCTTGGAATTCAAATTCAGTTTTAAACTTAGAAATAGATCTTGTGGCTCGTTATTTGGAACAACTTATTAAGTTTCAGTAATAGTTCCTACATTTTCAGAGTTTATCCGTATAATTGAGATTTGTGGGAGTTCCCACATTCATTTTTATTTTTTGCTGTAAAATAAACCTTTAAAAAATAGATTTTTTATCGAACTCACGTTAAAAATGTGGGAACTATTACCATTTTAAATTTATCCAAAATGAATTTATGGACAAAGAGGCGTAATTTGCGTGGGAACTACTTCGTTTTGTTAACGTGAATTAACGCGAAAGGGATCGATGAATGAACTAAAGCACAACGCTTCCTATCATAACCAACCCCACAAGTTGAATAGGATTTTAGAATCATAAGGCTCAAAAACGCACATTTTTCAAGTGTTCCGACAAGACTGAGTCTTTTTACTTGCAAAAAGCATGTTTTTCTGATAGAGAAAAGTCTTCCGAATTTCTCCACCTGAATTGCGACCCATGGGAAGCAATTCATTGAGTTACCCCCACTCAAAAAATAGGGAAAACTAAAGCACAACGCTCTCTATGGATCGCGTTGTGGGGTGGGAACTCAGTTTTATAGAGGATTTGTCGTAATTCCCACAGATTTAATATTGAAATCTAAGGTAAGGTTATGACTTCCTATGAGGCGCGTTTGAAACTCAGCAAAACGCTTTTTACGAAAGCGTTTTAGGATCAAGTTATTGGTATTTTATGAAAATTGAATCTGATTCTCCAATTTCACAATAACTTGACCAGAGCTAAGAGGCCGGTGGATTCGCTCAGATTTTTTTACACCAAACTCACGTTAAATTAGAGTTTAATCTGGAAGTTATGGCCTTTTTGAGAGAAAATCTACAATTTTATCGCCAATTCTGTTTGAGTAAAATATATACATACTCTATTATATAGTTCTGAGTAGGCACCGAGTAATTCAAATTTAGAATTTTAGAAAATTCTAAATTTCTGTTTGTGTTCTATAAAATTGTAGATTTTTGAAAGACTTATTTCAGGTATTACTATTCGGACGTATAAAAATAGTACCAAAAATTAACGGTCGATTTTACCAAAGACGCAGAGGTTTTCAAAATTGCCTTTCTTCCGGAATGATTAGCTTTTTTGAAGTAAACTCATCATAGTATTATTTTCATGTGTCAGGGTCTTAAAAGAAAACATTTGGGAGTTTAGACAGATTACGTCTCTTTTCGATAATTTAAAGTTTTTGTATTGTGAATCCTCGGATTCGGAAATTTTGTTTTCCTGAAAATAAAGTCTAAACGTTATATTGTTTTTGAAAAGTAAATGGTAAACTTGATATTTAAGTTTCTGTAGCCAAATTTTAGTCCAATAGAAGAGATGGTAAGAATAGATTTATGATTCAACCCATTGAAAATGCAATCGAAGAAATTAAGTCCGGTAAAATGATCATACTTGTGGATTCGGAAGACCGGGAAAACGAAGGGGACCTTGTAGTTGCGGCCGAATTTGCGGATAAGGAAAAAATCAACTTTATGGCTGCCTTTGGGCGTGGTTTGATTTGTATACCTATGGAAGTCGAACGTCTTAAAAAATTAGGGCTGAATCGGATGGTAGACGACTATTCCCTAGGAGATAAACATGGAACTGCGTTTACCGTTTCAGTAGATGCTAAACACGGAACTTCCACCGGAATTTCTGCACAGGATAGGGCGATTACGGTTCAAGTTCTCTTAGATGATAAAACAGTTTCAGCCGATTTGATGCGTCCTGGCCATTTATTTCCTCTACAAGCGGTACCGGGCGGAGTTTTAAGAAGGGCCGGGCATACCGAAGCGGCTGTAGATCTGTCAAAACTTGCTGGTTTGTATCCGGCGGGTGTAATTTGCGAAATTATGAACGATGATGGAACTATGGCTCGTTTACCTGATTTAGAAAAATTTGCAAAAAAACACGGACTGAATATTTATACGATCGAAGATTTGATCCGTTATCGAAGAGCCAAAGAAAATTTAATTCGTTTAGAAGTAGAATCTAAACTACCGACCGAGTATGGAGAATTTACTATCCGAGCGTATTCTACTCTAATAGACGATAAAATTCACGTAGCTTTGATCAAAGGAGATATTAAAAAAGAAGAAACTACGATGGTTCGGGTGCATAGCGAATGTTTGACCGGAGATATTTTTTCGAGCAATCGTTGTGATTGTGGACCGCAGCTTCATTCCGCTTTGGAAATGATTTCTAAAGAAGGGAAGGGGGTTCTTCTTTATATGAGACAGGAAGGAAGAGGAATCGGTCTAATCAATAAATTAAAAGCTTATAATATTCAAGATAAGGGATATGATACGGTCGAAGCCAACGAAAAATTAGGCTTTGCACCGGATCTTAGAGACTATGGAATTGGAGCCCAAATTTTGAGAGAAATAGGCGTGGGTAAAATGAAAATTTTAACGAACAATCCTCGTAAGATCGTGGGTTTAGACGGTTACGGTTTAGAAGTGGTAGAAAGAGTTCCGATCGAAATTCAACCTGGTTCCGACAATCATGGTTACTTGATGACTAAAAAATTAAAGCTTGGGCATATGTTAGGTCTTGGCTGAAGATTTTGGTTTTTTCTTTTTTAGAAGATTGATTTTATTCGCTTTTGTTTGAAGAATAGAGTTGTTGAAAAATTAATTCTTGATCTGTTTGTATTGGATTGAATGGACAATTGAAGCAATTTTACGAATCTTCACTATGGAATTTTTCAACAACTCTAATTATCTTTACTTAATGTGATAGCACGTAATCAAAATTAGGCGAATCCGTCTTGCCTTAGATCGGGCTCTTTAGCTCTGGTCAATAAATTGTATATTGGAAACGTTATATACTAATTCTCTTGAGTTTCCTCGCATTGATCCCTTTTGCATTGTATTCAATTCGCGTTACTAAATATAAGTGTTGAGATCTGAACTTTACAGATTGATTTCTAAAATGAGAGGAACTCATACAAAAAGCAAATTTTAAAAATTTATAATGTGATTTAATTCGTGGGAACTACCGTAAATTTCGATTTTACAAACAAATTTTAAAATTGCAGGGAATTTATACTTTTAAAGAATTTTTTCTCAATTTTTTCCCAGTTTATCTTCTTCGATATTTGATACAACGGGTGTCTAGGATCCAAGATCTGGTCTAATCGGTTGCGAAATAAATCACCTTGATTCTTCTGTTTTCATTTTCATCACGTTTTTTTTATGGTTTTCCCGAATCGTTTTTGAATGACGAGCTGAATCAGTATGGTATAGTGAACGATTCCGATCGAGTGTAGAAATCCAAAACTATTTGCTCTTAAATAACCTGGATGAGTACATGCTGATTGTCGTCTTTTTCACATCTGTAGATACAGAAGCCTTAGGAAGGGTGCGATAAAGGTATCCTGAAAAAAATTTGACATCTCAGTCGTTTTTGAAATTTTGAATTGCTCAGGATATGTACTATGTAATTGACTACTTAACCAATCCATCCGTTGAAGATGACGACGACGGCCCATTTCTGGAAATTCACGAGGAGCTTGTCAAAAGACCGGAGCCAATAAACTGGCATATGGGAAAACGTTTCGATATTGAAGTAACAGTTCCTATCGAAGTTCCCGTTTCCCCGCGTTTTGATTATGATGGACCGCCTCCTGATTTTTTTGACGGCTCTATCAGTCTTTTATCTCCAAGACTCGCTAAAGTTTTACAAGACAACGGTGTGAACAATTTAGATCTTTATGAAGTCGTTTTAATATACATGGATTCTGGTAAACGGGCCGAACATTACGCTTTCAATATTACGAATAAAGCATCCGTTATCGATTTTAAAAAATCTAATATAGAAAGTTATGATGAACACTATTCCAGTGATTCGAGTATAAGAGGTTTTGCAGTGGATGAGCGTAAAATACAGAACCTTCCTCCAATTTTTCGGTTGGAGGAGAACCTAATGACTATATTAGTACACGAACGTATCAGAAATGCGATCCATGCAGCGGGAATCAATTCGTTTGCTTTCGTCGAACCGAAAAATTGGATCCAGTTGTAGAATTTTGAAACGTCTCATCCGAGTTTACGATTGCGTTGATGGCATTTTATAGATGACAAAAGAAGATGAATACTATTTGGGAATGATTCAAGGTAGGGACCGACCGAAAAAAGATGTAATCTGAAAATTTCGGCATATTGAAAATCAGAGAAAAACTCTAGAGCGATCGTTTTCAAGCGTAAGGCACCTAATAAACCGTGTGGTCATCACTTATTTTAACGTGAACTCGATTTAAGAAAATTTGGGCAAATAATAAACTCAGGTGCAACGACTCCCTACGGGTCGTCGTCGCAGCTCGCAAATTTCATAATTAATATGCTCTCGACTTAAACGTGCTTTTGTTACGCCCTGCTCACGTTAAATTACAATTGAATTTTCTCTTCTCCAAAATTTCATGAACTAAATTAATTCTCCATCATGCTTAAGGAAATATTTTGAATTAATGGCGGGAACCCTAATCTACTTATTAAATGACCATCGATATAACCTTTATTTTTCAAATAATTTAGTTCGTTCAAAACACGATGATGATCCCTTTTGTATAATTTTTCGTGAGATCTCTCTGTGATACATTAGCAATTAAAGGTATATTGATATTTTAATAAAATATTAGATAAATTTCTATCTTAATTCATGTTAGTTTTACAATTGTAAATTATGCAACTTTCGTGAATTAGTAGTTAGGCGGCCATGTCTCAGCCCGTGCTGATAAATAAAAAGCCGATTAATGGTGCTTGAACTTTTCAGCGAACGCTATATAAACGGGTTTATGAGAAAAATTGTTTTCGCAATCAATATTACCACTGATGGATATTGCAGCCACACGGACATGATTGCCGATGAGGAGTTGCACAGATACTTTACTCGCCTATTGCATAGCGCGAGTCTCCTCCTCTACGGTCGAATCACGTATCAACTGATGGTACCATTTTGGCCCGATGTCGCTAAAGATCAATCGATGCCAGAGGCAATCAATGAGTTCGCTCGAGTGTTCGACTCGCTCGAAAAAATCATTTTCTCCACCACATTGAAACACGTTGAGGGAACAAACTCCAGACTTGCGCGCGCAGACCTTGCGGAAGAGGTGCTCACATTGAAGCAGCAACCTGGAAAGGATATTTGCGTGGGCAGTTTGAGTATTGCGTCCCAACTTTCGGAACGCCATTTAATTGACGAGTATCGTTTTGTGGTTCATCCGGTTGTTGCCGGAAAAGGACCGCGGTTATTTGATACCATGAAGCTGCAGGAAACGTTTAGGCTTGACTTTCTTGGTTCGGAAACTCTTCAATCCGGTGTAGTAGCTCTTCATTACAAAAAACATACGTGAAATATGAGTTAGGTGGTTTAAAATATAAAATTATAATAGAATGTAAAGACTATCTCTGTTGATAAAATCGATACATTCAATTATAAGAGAACTCATCAATAAGAAGCATAAATGGGAGAGTCTTTGTTGAAGGAATCAAATTGAGGAAAAATAGAAGATAATTAACAAAGATGAGCCGATTTTTTTCAGAATAAGTTTCAGGGGAATACTATCACTGTATAAACTTAAGTTAAAATGTATCAGAAGTAGTAGTTCCCACAACGATTCAATGTGAGAAGTAAGTAAGAAAATCCTAGATCAATTTTTCCGTAAAAAAATAGATGTGGGAACTCTCACAAATTGTGGATTTACAAGTTAAACTTTGAAAATTGTGGGAACTACTCGTTTCAGTTTATCGACACATTCGCATTTGGGAACGATTCTTAGTTTATTTTCAAATATTCTAATTCGTTTATAGGTGCTTTGTTTCTAAATTATTTTTTAGCCTATTTTTCAAAGTGAAATCTACAGACTGATTCTTTGGAGTCGTACCGGGAGTTATCAGAAACTCAACAAAATTCTTTACTTTTAGACAATAACCTAAGATATTGGATCAAATTATCTAATAAATTAGAAAAATTTTCGTTTTGTTGTAAGTTTTCCAGGGGAAGGCCAAATGAAATCCAAATCTTTAAGAATATTTTCATCGATTTTATGTTTTGTAGTTTCATTTTCTTTGTTTTCAGAAACCAAACTTTTAAATGTTTCCTATGATCCGACTCGGGAATTGTATTCGCAAATCAATAAATTATTTATAGAGCACTGGAAAAAACAAACCGGAGAAGATTTAGTCATTCATCAATCCCACGGAGGTTCCGGTAAACAAGCAAGAGCGGTCATCGATGGATTGGAAGCGGATGTAGTTACTTTAGCGCTTGCGCACGACATCGAGACGATCGCCGAAAAAACAAAACTTCTTTCTACTGATTGGGAAAAGTTACTTCCATATCAAAGTTCTCCTTACACTTCTACGATTGTATTTTTAGTTCGAAAAGGGAATCCGAAAGGGGTAAAGGATTGGGACGATCTTGTAAAACTGGGAATAGGAGTGGTTACCCCGAATCCTAAAACCGGAGGAGGGGCGCGCTGGAATTATTTAGCGGCCTGGGGTTATGCAAAAGAAAAATACGGATCTGAAGAAAAGGCAAAAACGTTTATGAAAAGTTTATATTCAAATGTTCTTGTATTGGATTCGGGTGCGAGAGGTTCTTTGACTACTTTCGTTCAAAGAGGAATTGGAGACGTTTTGATTTCCTGGGAAAACGAGGCGCATTTAGCACTTCAAGAAACCGCAAAAAATCCAAACGTGGAAATCGTATTTCCATCCGTAAGTATTTTGGCCGAACCTTCCGTTGCGGTCGTAACTAAAAACGCTGAAAAACACAATACTTTAAAAGTCGCTGAGAATTATCTGAAGTTTTTATATTCTTCGGAAGGTCAAGAAACGATTGCAAAAAACTACTACCGTCCCACGGATAAAAAAGTAGCGTCCAAATATAAAAGTATATTCAAAAATTTGAAACTGTTTACGATTAGAGACGTAGCCGGTTCTTGGAAAAACGCTCAGGAAAAACATTTTTCTGACGGAGCCATTTTTGATCAGATTACTTCAAAACGATGAATAAAAAAATTCTTAGATTTGAAAAGAGAAAACGTGGCCACTTTTAGGACAAAACCTTACGGAAAAACCGCCTTTGGTATTACATTAGGTGTAACAGTATCTTATCTGAGTTTGATCGTTATCATTCCGTTAGGTGCTCTTTTTTTAAAAAGTACTGGAATCGGCTGGGAAGGTTTTTGGAAGTTACTTACCCACGAAAGGATTTTAGCTGCCCTCTATTTAAGTTTTGGAGCGGGGGCGACGGCGGCGATTCTCAATTTGTTTATCGGATTTTTATTTGCTTGGGTATTAGTACGTTATAATTTTCCTGGAAAGTCTTTACTCGATTCTCTAGTGGATCTTCCGTTTACTTTGCCGACTGCGGTCGCCGGAATTGCTCTTACTACAATTTATACTCCGAACGGAATCATTGGAAAATTTTTTGAACCATTGGGAATCAAAATTGCATATACTCCGATCGGAATCGTTATCGCTCTCGTGTTTATAGGTTTTCCGTTTGTTGTCAGAACCGTTCAACCGGTTTTAGAAGAGTTTCCTAAAGAACTGGAAGAATCTGCCTATTGTTTAGGAGCAAGCCGCTGGCAGATATTTAGAAGAGTAATTTTTCCGGAGCTTGTTTCTCCTTTGGTTACCGGAGCCGCGATGGCGTTTGCGAGAGGAATTGGGGAATACGGTTCTGTAGTGTTTATATCTGGGAACCTTCCCGGTAAAACGGAAATTCTTCCCTTGTTGATCGTCACCAAACTGGAACAATACGAATACGAAGAAGCGACTGGAATTGCATTTATCATGCTTGTTATTTCATTTAGTATATTATTATGTATTAATGTTATTCAAAACATTGCCGCTAGGAGAAGCGAATGAAACAAGAATCGTTGATTGTTCGAAGTTTTCTTATCGGCGTCGTTTTTTTTCTCACCGGTCTGATCTTGATTCTTCCTATTTATACCGTTTTTCAAGAAGCGTTTTCCAAAGGTTTTAGCGCTTACTGGGAAGGAATTCGGGAACCAGATACCGTTTCCGCTTTCAAATTGACTCTTTTAGTGATCGGAATTGCCGTTCCTTTGAATACCATTTTCGGAGTTTTTGCCGCTTTCTCATTGACTCGTTTTGAATTTCCGGGCAAAAGCTGGATACTCACGATCATAGATTCTCCGTTTTCGGTTTCACCCGTGATCTCCGGTTTGATTTTTATTCTTCTTTTTGGAAGACAGGGGTGGTTTGGTCCTTGGTTGGAGGAATTAGATTTCAAAATTGTATTCAATACTCCTGGGCTTGTGATCGCTACGATTTTCATTACTCTTCCTTTTGTGGCAAGAGAACTCATTCCTTTATTGGACGCAACCGGTATGGAAGAGGAAGAAGCAGGGCTTCTTTTAGGAGCTTCTCCGATTAAAGTATTTTTGAAAATAGTTGCACCCGGTATCAAATACGGACTGTTATACGGAATTATACTTTGTAATGCGAGAGCTATGGGAGAATTTGGTGCGGTCTCCGTTCTTTCCGGACATATTCGAGGCCAAACGAATACGTTACCGCTACAGATCGAAGTACTTTATAACGAATATAATTCTGTGGCTGCTTTCTCCGCGGCTTCTCTTCTTGTGTTTTTATCCTTAATCACTCTCGTAGCTAAACAGATCTTGGAAAGAAAAATCAAAATTGTAAAAAAAGAGGAATTTCTCCAAGAGGAGGTATAACGTGGGAATCGAAGTTAAGAATCTTGTAAAACGTTTTGGAAATTTTACTGCCATCGACGATCTTTCGTTAGATGTTCCTTCGGGAGAGTTAGTCGCTCTTTTAGGTCCTTCCGGTTCCGGTAAAACTACCTTACTTAGAATCATCGCCGGTCTTGAAGACGCGGACAAAGGTCAGGTAATTTTTGAAGGTAGAGAAGTGGGTAAAAAAAACGCCAAAGATAGAGGTGTAGGTTTCGTATTTCAACATTATGCGTTATTTAGACACATGACGATTTTTGAAAATATTGCATTTGGTCTTGAAGTTAGAAGAAGAGCTGAAAGACCGAGTAAGAATGTGATTAAAGACAAGGTTATGAGTCTCTTAAAGCTCGTTCAACTTGAGAATTTTCATAATCGTTATCCTTCCGAACTTTCGGGAGGTCAAAGACAACGGATTGCCCTCGCTAGGGCTCTTGCTATTGAGCCTCGTTTTTTACTGTTAGACGAACCTTTCGGTGCCTTGGACGCAAAGGTGAGAAAAGAATTGAGAAACTGGCTTAGACGTCTTCATGATGAAATTCATATTACGAGTGTTTTTGTGACTCACGATCAAGAGGAAGCGCTCGAGGTTTCGGACAAGGTGGTCATTCTTAGATCTGGTAAGATAGAGCAGGTCGGAACTCCGGACGAGGTTTATAATCATCCTAAAAATTCGTTTGTGTTTCATTTTTTGGGAGACGTAAATCTGTTTCACGGAAGGGTTCAGGGTGGACAAACCCAACTCGGTGAAATTAAGGTAGATGCTCCGGAACATTCCGAAATTGAAAACGCTTCCGCCGTTGGTTATGTTCGCCCTTATGACGTGGAAATTTTAAGGGAACCGATCGAAGCACAAACGATTCCGGCCGAAATTCAATATATACATTCGACCGGTAGAAACGTAAAGATTGACCTTAAACGTTTAGATACCGGAACTATCTTGGAATCACAACTCAATTCTTCCGAGTTTCAATCTCTCAATCTACTTCCTGGTGAAACCGTTCATATCCGTTTTAAAAAGATAAAGGTCTATGTTGAGGATTATACAATTTAGTCGAGTCATCGGCTGAATTGTTTCTATGGAATCTTTTGACATGTTTTTTTATTTTGTGATATTCGAGAAACTTTATAACTTTATAAAAATAGAATATTATATTTTTAATTTCTAGAACAATAGTTGTTTGTTTTATGGATTCAATATTATGAAATGAATTTTTATTTCATGGGGTCTTAAAACGTCGATTTTATGTATAGATCTGATCTTAATGAATACTGAATATTTTGAACTCCAATAACATTTTGTAATCAAACTCATAGTATTTAATTTTATAGATTTTAATAAAAATCAGGGTTTGATTTATTTTTTAAAAGAAAACCGCAAAGAGATTGGGATAATCTATTTGTTCATAAAAGTAAAACGGTGAATGAATGTTTAAAATCAAATGAGAAAAAACTTCGAGCGGAATTTTTATGCGCCTGAATTCAACCCGCAAGAATCCATTTGGTAATAGGGATGGGTAGTTCTTTATATACTGTTATAGCTTTGATATTACAAAATCTGTAGAACCATTATATTAGAGTTGTTGAAAAATTAATTCTTGATCTGTTTGTATTGGATTGAATGGAAAATTGAAGCAATTTTACGAATCCTCACTATGGAATTTTTCAACAACTCTATTCATTTTTTCAATTACAGATTAAAATCCTAATATAATTCATATATAGGTTCAAAATAAACAGATAATCATTAATCTTCATTAGAATATTCCTAACAGTGAAAATTTTTGTTTTCACTGAGGAGCAAAAAAGATAATAGAAGGTGAAAATGATGAATATATTTTTAACGATTCTAACTAATTTCTTTTTATTAGAAACATTAGAAAATCTATATACAAGTTATGTAGAATATTTTCTAAAACAGACATCTTTAGATAACGTGCAAAAAATTTCCAAAACGAATCGAAAGCAGAACAAAATGCCAATTCTTCTAATCTTTAAAATTCTAATTTCTCCAATTGTTATCTAGTTAAGAAATTTCTTAGATGTATCTGATTATAAGATCAATCATAGATATCAATTATAAAAATTCGTATTAGAGTTGTTGAAAGGTATTAATAACGATCAAAAAGACGATGGTAAATGATACTGTATGTCTTCCATTTACTCGGATTTTCCCGACTTATTGACAAATCGATTCAAACAAGATGAGAGAAGACTGATCTATCTCATGTAGTTATGGATGTTACATGACCACGTCTTAATTTTTCAAAAAAGAGGAGGTAAGAATGGGTCGTTGGATAATTTTATTATTAGTTTTGTTGGTTTCGATTGGAGTTGGTTACTCTTACGGTGTAAATCCTGAAAGTGTTCCTATTTTATCGAATAAAATTCCTGGTTCGATCATTCAAAGACCTACCGATAAACCCAAAGATAAACCTATCAAAATCGTAATCCATGATGGAGGAACGTTTTGTTATGCTCCAGTTTTTATCGGAGGTAAAAGTTATATTCAGATTGAGCAGTGCTGGGAACAAGAAGTTAGTAATGCTAGATACGATGTATTTCAAAGAATTTCTTATTACATTAACAACACGTGGTTGTGTATTACTGTACCGGAAAGTGTAATTAAGGGAGAAACAAACTGGGATTATGTGAACCTACAACCTTGTACGATCAATGATCCTCTACAGAGATGGATCGTAAAGGATAACTCTTTTTGGACTGCAGATGAACGTTATCGGTTAAAGGATTATAAATGGTATGCTTATATCTCAAAAAACTCAGGGGATTACTATGACCATACCTTAGATTCTTCTATGGATGATTGGGTTAAGACCGTGGCCACTCCCGGAAACATTAGCATTCTGACTTCTATCTCTTGGAAACTGGGAAATGATCGTTACTTTATTCGTTCTGGAAGCTCGGATAAAAATACGACACCAATCTACTACAATCCTGAAAGTGGTCATCTTGCTCAATACAACCCAGTCAGTGGATTGCTCTCTTGTATGTATTCTCAGGTAAATAGTTATAATTGGAATTGGGTTAAGTGGTCATTGTGTAGTGATGCACCTATCAGTAAGGCTAATCCCGCTTATTGGAATGTATATCTTGAAACTGGAGAAGGCGGGATGATTACGGATTATCAAGGCAATATACTCCGAGTTACTAGATATGGACCGAATTGGGGTGTTGCCTATGCAGTTAAGCTCTCTTATTTGAAAGAAGATACTACCAATAGTCCTACTTCTCTGTTTTTTGTTGATAGAGATTTATTAAATTGGGCACGTTACACAGCTAGTAATCTTGGAAAGACAGAACAGTATTGTCCTGCAGGTAGGAAAGAAAATTATAATATAACAATAAAACGAACCTTACCGCCTGGCTTTCAATTAACCGAAGAATGGATTAGGAGACTTTACGATATAACGAATTCAACTTTATCTGTAGGCGAGGTACAGATTCGCGGTATATGTGGTGTTTGTCTGCTTCATACTTTTCAGATGTTAGCTGAGCTTCAGGAGTATCATTCCCACGGACCTATTCAGGGTGGAGGTTACTTTTTCGATACAGCTCCCAATAGAGATCCTTTTGACTCTTTTAGACAACGTTATCCGGAATTAGATACTTTGCTGGTAGATGTGCCTAACGTATATGGTTCTGCTGCTGGTACAACTAGACTACTAACATTAGCATCCGCTCGGATTATGTTGCCCCAGTATGGATGGACTCTCTCTCGTGAATTCACCACTCGGTCTGAAATCCTATCTCATGTTAGATCGCTCATAGGTTCTTCACCTGGAAATGTTTGGTTGGCGTTAATGCTAAGATATAGTCCAGACGCAAGAACTCTTATATGGCATGCCGTTCCAATTCTGAGAACCTCTCAAGGGTTAGTGGTAATTCCAACGAATTGGTCTTCACTGCCATTTAATATCTATAGAGGCTATTTAACTCCCACCACGGATCCTTTTCAGGTGATCAGTAATCTAGAAAGACCAGGTAGGCCCTTACTGAGATTTATCACAATAAGATTAGATCAGGTTTACCGCAATGTTTTTGATTTCATGATCTCTAACAGAGATTGTACTGGAGAAGGAGGAGATAGAAGAGGTACAGGACGGTATCCAACCAGTACATTAGTAAATCAGTGCTCAGGAGGCAGATGCACATTGATGTAAGTCAGTGATCTAGTGACTTAAAAAACGGACACCTTTTTCTCAGCAAATTGAGGATGAGGTGAAAATGAGTAAAAAAAACGTGAATTCGGTATAATCAATGCGAAAGGGATCGATGCGGAGTCAAGTTATTGAAATTAAAGAAATTGAATGTATTACTTAGCACACAATAACTTGACTGGAGCTAAGAGCCCGGTCCAGTCTTTGCTTGCAAAGACTGGATTCGCCCCCATTTTATTACGTTGAACACACTTTAAGTGAATGATACAACTGCTCTTTCCAAATCGATTGATTGCAGAAATTATCCTAAGGATTTAGTTTTTTATTTAGAAGTTCGTTTTAATAGAGGGTTATTTATATTAAAGATTTGTAACACAGATTCCGCTTGCTGCTAAGGTTTTTGTTAAACTCGATAAAATACCTCCATTAAAATTAATCACTAAACTTTCGGTTAGAGTTGCTTCGTTGGTTGTAGAAGTCCAGAATGTGGTGTTTGCGGGAAAGTTTGGAAATGCGGCTGGAATGGCTGGATTTCCAGCACCGGAGTGATCTACAATACTTAGTAGTTCATTTGCGTTAGGTAGTCTCCAGTTGTTTCTTCCTGCAAATACCGCTACGTTTAAGTTATTACATCCATTGAAAGCGGATTGTCTGTTTCCTGAAAATAAAACCCCCGCTGTACAATTTACATTTGATTTTCCTAATGCACATTTGGACCAGAGTAGTTTTGCGTTTTGATCCGTAACGGTTCCATTTCCGTTGTCTAAGAATGAAAAGGCGGGTAAGGGGTTTCCAGAAACACAGCGTAAAAATACGTTCGCGCCTACTTTTACAAATGGTTGAATTGGAAGTCCTAATGTTAAAAAATCAACAACCCAAATCTCCGCCACGTTGAGTGGATAAGTAGTGTTTGTCATATAGAGATTGGTTATATCCGCATTTGGAAATTGTACGTTTTCAGGATGGGCTGGATTTGTAGAATAACGATAAAGACTCATAAATTCTTTAAACTCTGGAATCCTCCAATTGGTTCTACCCGCATATCCGTTTCCTCCGTTTTGATTGTTTAGGTCGGAACAACTGCCAGGTCCTCCCACGTTAGTCGCCGTATCCCAATCCATCGCTGTCGCGGCTCCTAAAACACAAGTAGGTCCGCTTTGACCTTCGGGACAACTTTTCCAGACGAGTCCCCGTATGTTGTCTAAGGTCGTATAATCCGTTCCATATTGAGGATGTTGTGTGGGGCCTGTAAAGGAACGAGAATTTGGAGTGTTTATAAATTCTCCGTCTTGACCACTATTGGAACACGCAGTTAACACTCCGCCAGTTGTCCAACATTGAGTTTGTCCGGTATCACTAACAGCGCTTAGATTAAAGTTAGGTGGCGGTGTTACGACAGGAATTGGAGTATTATTGGAAGTAGTTGCCTGAGGTTCTTCACTTTCATTTGTATTCGGACTTAAAAAATATCTAAGGATTGCAAATGGAGGTTCTGGTTTGTCTGGAGGACTTACCATACAACTAGATACTATGGAAAAAAATAAAAATGCGGATCTTATATTCATAAAAATCTTATTTAAAAATAGACCGAAACTAAACCGTATAGAATCTAGAAGTCGTAATTCTAACTTGTAGATTTTTATAAAACAACTCATTTTATCGAATAGGATGGATTAAATGATAAATTTGTATTCAGATTTAAAATGATTGTTTTGTAATCATCAAATTACTCCGTAAAATTTTTAAAACCTATTTTTAGTGATTCGTATATATTTATCACATGATATTACTGATTTCTATAAAATTGAATATCTTTAATTTTTATTACAAAACACGATTTCAGTGCAAGATATTCGGTACTTTATTTAACGTAAGTTCTACGTAAAGGACCATAATTCTGAAAAAAGTTAGGATCTGAATTTTATAGATCGATTTCTAAAATGTAGGAACTCTCACAATTTAAAAAATAGAAGTTTATAATTTGTAGTATTTCAAGTGTGGGAACTATTACAAAACTTAGGTTTGTCTGTAAAATGATGTGGGAACTACCGCAAATCACGATTCTAAGAACAAATTCTAAAATGTAGGAACTCATACTTTTAGAAAAATCTTTCTCAACTGAACTTACGTTAAAACGAATTTAAATTTTGATGATGGCCGCAAAACAGCAGTTTTGTGCAGAAAATCGGATGGACGATGATTCTTTTTGTATTTTATAGTAGTTCCCACAATTTTCAAAGTTTAACCGGTAAATCCACAATTTGTGAGAGTTCCCACATCTATTTTTTTACGGTAAAATTGACCTAGGATAAAACAGTAACGTGAGTTCTACGTAAGAAAACCGGGGCGAATCCGGTTTGCCACAGGCAGCCGGACCGGGCTCTTCGCTTTGGTCAAGTTATTGTGAAACTCGAGAATCAGATTCAATTTTCATAAAATACCAATAACTTGATCCTGTCGAGCGACCGTAGAAGCGAGACGCTGAGTTTCCAGAGCGACCCTTAGGGAGCCATAACCTTACCCACAAGTTGAATAGGATTTTAGAATCAGAAGGCTCAAAAACGCACATTTTTCAAGTGTTCCGACAAGAATGAGTCTTTTTACTTGCAAAAAGTATGTTTTTCTGATAAAGAAAAGTCTTCTGAACTTCTCCACCTCCGCCCCCACCCAAAAATAGGGAAAACTAAAGCACAACGCTCTCTATGAATCGCGTTGTGGGGTGGGAACTCAGTTTTACAGAGGATTTGTCGTAATTCCCACAGATTTAATATTGAGATCCAAATACTTGTGGGTAAGGTTATGTTAGGGAGCGATGCATTGAGTTTGAGGAAAGCGTTTTGCTGAGTTCAGGGAGTGAGATGCTGAGTTCAGGAAAGCGTTGTGCTTTAGTTCATTTATCGATCCATTTCGCGTTATGCCGAATTAACATTAAATTATATTTTTAAAATATTCAAAAAATAATTGAATGTTCGTATTTATCCAGAGTTTTATAAAAAAGTCCTAATCTTTTATACGGAAACAGAACTTTATTATAAAAACTTACAGTATTCAATTTTGAACCTGTTTCAAAATATAGAAATAAACCTCTTGGAAATTTCTAATCCATTGTTGGAATTCCCACAAAAACCGTCCGTCGTTCCGTCCGTAAGTTTTTAAAAACGGAGTTTAACTCGGATTTGTTGTCTTTTTGAAGTAGATCTCACATTATTATAAGTTTTGAAATAGGATTAGTAGTAAGCAAAAATTTTTAACTCACTCGAACTTATAAGAAGCGCCAAATAAAATTGCAGGCACGTCCGATTGTAAAGATTGAGAATAATTTAATATTCGAATGTCATTTGGACCGAACGCGGAATGTAATACCGCCCAGTTGTTTCCTGGATCTGCGGAGACTTTTTTGGCGAATAAATAATTGATTGCAAGGTCAAAACTCCATTTCCCAGAAAGAAAACTCAATCCCAGGGTTGCCAGTTGTTGGACCATGATTCCTGCTTGTAAAGCGCTGATTCCTTCGGAACGCACCACACCTGTATTATAACGATAACCACCTCTATAAACAAAAGAATCCGATTTGTATTCTATTCCTATCGCTCCCGCCCAAGCGTCGTGATACGCTAGATTTTGGGTGATTGTATTCGTTTTTCCTAAAAAAGTTGGAAACCAAGGGTCTTCTAATCTCTGTTTAAACGTTTGATCATAGGAGTTGTAATTGTAATACAAAAAATCCAAACCGATTTTTAGAGATTCGTTTCCAAAAGAAAAACCTAATCCGTGTTTTTCGGGAAGATTAAAAGTGGCCGAAACTCCGGTTCTTCTGTAATTATTGACGTCTCCGATTCCTATTTGCATTCCACCATCCAAAGGAAGGATACTTCTAGTTTGGTAGGAATATGCGATTTTAAACAATTCCGTAAACGTATAAGAAAGTCCGAATATTCCTCCCATAGAATACGCGTTTTTACTTCTATAATCAAAACCCTGGCCCGGAATCTCCAAGGTATGGGTAATATCATAAAATTTTTGATTGGCGATTTGTTTGGAATAGATCGTTTCAATTCCCATACCTACGGAAAGATTTCCGAATCGATACGCTAAAGCGTTGGTCGCTTTTACTACATAAAATGTAGTGGATAAATCTTCTTTAATTTTTTTTGAATCTCCGATTGGTCCTGGAATATCTGCACCCGACCAATCTCTCAGGGATTGAGCGTTAGGAGTTAATCTGAGTATTCCGTTTACCTGACCACTTCCTCCTCCCGGAACATAAATTCCAACTCCGTAGCTCAACCGATCCGTGAGCGGAAGTGTCAAACCGAAGTAGGGTAAGGGCGCAAGAATATTATAATTTTGAGAATTATGATACTCGATTTCTGGATTGGTATCGGTTAGACGATCCTTATATTGGGAACGAATGTATGGCAGCCCGATTCCGAACTCAAGTCCACCTTTGGAATTGAGAACTAAATTTGCGGGATTGGTTGCTAGATCCATTGGAGAGCCTCCGATGGCAAGATTGACCCCTGCCATACCCGCATATCGAGCGTTATGAGAAGGTTGAAATACTCCCACGCCGAACAACGAATTTACGGATATAGGTCCGATCCAGATAAAAAATAAAATTTTAAAATAGAATCGAAATACGATTTTCGTTTTTTGCATGTGTAACACTTTATAAGATTTGAATTTCTGAAAAGTTATTTTTCTTTTCACATTTCGGAGGTTTCGTAAAGTTTGTGACTCCAATGAGGAAAATTGAATGCAGAATTTTATAAAATATAGATCCGTAACAGACGTTTATGCGGATCAGGTGATACAGGATTATTTTCAATCCGATAAAAAAGATAAACTGAGAAGTTTAGCTTTATTCAATATTCTAACGCAGAATTTCGGACCTATACCGACGGAACTTCCTTCTTACTTTAAGGAATATTTCGAAAAAACCAGTGTTCTTCCAGGCTGGGCCGATCTTAAAAAAATTCAAATTGCAGAACGTGTATTTGCTACATACGGACCGCAGATACTCATGATTCTATGTTGTAAATCTCTTCCTATGGCTTATACCTGTGGCAACGGAGCGGAAGTACTTGTTTATACGGGAAGACTCGTGGAAGAAAACGGCTCCACACAAAAAGTATTTAGAAGACTGATGGAAACTACACAATTTGTAGTTTCCGTTTTGAAAGAAGGAGGTCTTTCTCAAGGAGGAGAAGGAATCAGGGCCGCACAAAAAGTAAGACTGATGCACTCTTCGATTCGTCACTTTATACTTGAATCGAATCAATGGAAAGAAGAATGGGGCAAACCAATCAATCAACAGGACATGGCCGGAACCTTACAATCCTTTTCCAGCCTGATTTTAGAAGGTTTGGCTTTCTCCGGAATTACGTTAGACGAAGAGGAAAAAGATTCTTACATTCATCTTTGGAAAGTTGCGGGTCATATCCTGGGAGTACTTCCTGAATTATCACCCGATACATACGAAGATGCTTATGCTCTCGGACTTTCTATCTTTCAAGATCAAAGAAGAAAATCGGAGGCGGGAAAGATTCTCGCAAAATCACTGTTAGATTTTATGGAATATATGGTTCCAGGAAATTTGTTGGACGGAGTGCCCTTGTATTTTCTTCAGAAATATTTAGGTAAAGAAAATTGTGAAATTTTAGAACTTCCTTGGGAAGAAAAAGAAATCCTAGGAGAAATTCTAGAAAAAGTTATCACCGGTTTTGATCAGACATTGAGCGAGAATGATCATTTTCAAAAACTTGCCGCGCATTTTTCATCCAAACTGATTTTAGGAATGGATAATTTCTATTACAAAGGTAAGAAGGCTAAGTTTGAAATTCCACCTTCTTTAAAAGGAAACTGGGGAGTATAGATCTTATGGAACTCTTGGAAAAAATTTTAACGGACCCTTATTATTTGGGAAAGTTCACACTTCTTGAAAACGTATTTTTACTGATAGGAGTGGTTTTTTGGGCATACGTCTACTTTGCGTTAATCGTGGATTCAAATCGTAAACAGTTTGTGGAAATGCCCGTGTTTATTGCCTGTGGGAACATTGTTTGGGAATTTCTTTGGGGATTTGTCATCCAAGAGGATATGGGAATTGTTTTAAATTGGGGTTATAAACTTGCGTTTCTTTTGGACGTAGTGATTTTTTACAACGTATTTAGATACGGACAAAAACAATTCAAAATATCTATTAGTACATTAGAATATAGAATTTTACTTTTGGTATTATTATTGTCTTGGGGGGCTCTGATTTATACTTATTACGTAAATAGATACGACCTTTTTACCGGTTCCAATTCCGCTTATATACTGAATTTATTCATTTCCGCCATGTATCCGGTTTTGTTTTTATCCATGAATGACAATCGATTATTTTCTTATCCGATTGCGTGGTGTAAATTTTTGGGAACCGTATTCTTTACCGTATTTTTGTTTCTTTATTTTCCCAAAGAGTATTTTGTTTTATGTCTTGGAATATTGGTTTTTATAGCAGACGCTTATTACGTTTATCTATTTGCAAAAACCAGAAAGTAATTTATAAAAATGTCAATTAGAACCGAGACTTCTTTTCATAAAAAGGAAATCCTATTGGAGGATCACGTTTCTACGATTTACAGAGGGATATTAAAAGGTGAATCCGAAACTAAAATTCTTAGAATACAAAAGGAAAAAACTCGAGAAGAGGATTCATTTTATTTTTTAAATGAATATGAAATCGGTAAACTGATTTCAGGCGATCATATTCTGAAACCGGAACGTTTGATAAAGGTTCAAGATCGGTACTGTCTCGTTTATGAAAATTTAGAAAGTTCTCTTTTGTCGAATTATATTGTCAAGGTAGGTCAGTTATCGATTGAAGAATTTCTTCAAGTAGCCATTTCTATCACCGGAAATCTGGTTCATTTACATTCGCAAGGGGTTCTTCATAATCAGATTAGTCCTAGTTCCTTTTTTTACGATACGGATACTAAAACTTCTGTTCTTGCTTGGCTTGGTTCTTCTTCTTTACTTTTAGGAGAAAAAGGAAATTTAGCGCCCTTACAAATTTCTCCCACGTTACTCGCTTATTCTTCTCCGGAAAGAACTGGCAGGCTCAATCGTTCCGTCGATTTTCGTTCGGACGGTTATTCGATCGGAATTTTATTCTATCAATTCTTAACCGGAAAACCTCCTTTTGAATCGGATGATCCTTGGGAGATCATCCATGCCCATATCGCCAGAGTTCCGGTTGCGATTTCCGAAAAAAGAAAGGAAATACCAATTCCGATTTCGAGTTTAGTGATGAAACTTCTTTCCAAGATGCCTGAGGAAAGATATTTTTCTCTCGAAACTTTATTACACGATCTTAGGATGTTAAACGATTCAATTCGTTCTCGAAAAAGTGTTTTGGAATTTATCCCTGGTTTTACGGAAAAAAAAGATAAGTTTAGGATTTCTGAAAAATTATACGGAAGGGAAAAAGAAAAAGAAATTATAGAAGAAGCAATTTCCGCGGTTTATTCCGGAGTTAAGGCTGCCATACTCATTAAGGGAAAATCCGGAACCGGAAAAACTTCTTTAATCCAAGATACGATTCTTTCTAAAGAATTAAACACATTACGAAGTTTTAAAGGAAAGTTTGAAGAAGATAAAAAGGAAATTCCTTACTTCGCTCTTAGGCAAATTTTAGTCGAGTTATGCAATCATCTTCTAACTCAATCCGAATATGAAATTCGATCTTTTCGAAGAGAAATTCGAGAAAAACTAGGGGACAACATTCATCTTTTGACCCAATTTATACCGGAGATAGTTAATTTACTCGAAGTTCATTCCGTTTCTTCCGATTATCAAAGTCAAAAGGATGATCAGTTTTTATTCGTAGTCATATTAAGATTTTTATCCTCTTGTTTCAACCGGCATAATCCCGCCTTACTTATATTAGACGATATTCAATGGGCCGATTCGGCGTCTCTTTCTCTGATTGAATTTATATCCAGACAAACCGAATGGGAAGGTATGTTGTTCGTTTTTATCTGTAGAAACGAAGAAGAACATTCTGATTTTCTAAACTCTTTTCGGGAGAGAATTTTAAATTCGGAAATGCTTCTTCAGGAAATTTCCCTAAATCCTTTAGATCCTGTGATGATCCGAAGTTATGTGAATGATAGTTTAGATCTGCAAGAGGAGGACACTAAAAAACTTACGGAAATTCTCTATCAAAAAACGAACGGAAATCCTTTTTTTCTCAATCAGTTTTTCAACAATCTTTATACAGAATCCTATATACAATACCAAAAGAGTTCCGGGATTTGGAGTTTAGATTGGGATCAGATCATTAAAAAAACGGTAACCGAAAACGTATTAGATCTTCTTACGGAGGAGATTATTAGACTTCCAGAAAATACACAAAAACTTTTAAAGGTAGCCGCCTGTGTAGGAAACCTTTTCGATCTTTGGATTTTATATAGATACTTTCAAAATTCTCCAGAGATAATAGAAACCGGAATTCGAGAATGTATTAAACAAGGAATCGTAATCTACCAAGAATCTCAGGTAAGTCTTTATCCCGTTTTACAAATATTAAAAAAAGAGAATACAGAAGGATTAGATAAAAATAAACTTTTTGAAGGAATCATGTTCCGTTTTTCTCACGATAAAATCAATCAGGTCATCGTGGAATCGATCGCTTCGGATCAAAGAGCCGAAATTCATAAAAACTTAGCTTGGTTTCTGGTAGAATCGGATCTGGTTTCTTCTAAACAGGAGAGAATTCAGGAAATTGCAAATCATCTTGTTAAATCTCAAAAGATTATAAACTCTAAGGAAGACTTAGAAGTTTTTAATCGTTATCTCGTTTTGGCCGGAAATTCGGCAAAACTTTCTGCGGCGTTTAACACCGCTTATAACCTTTTCTCTCTCCTTAAGAAAAAAATTACGGAAGAATCTTGGAAGGAAAGAAAAGATCAATGTATTCAGATTTATAAGTCGTTTGCAGAGTCTGCTTATTTTCTTTCTAAAACCGCGGAAGCGGAGAACACGGTTCAGGTTTTACTTTCTAAACTTCATGATCGAATTGAAATCGCTGACGTTTATTTGATGCAATTGGAAGTGATGAACGCGAAAAACGATTTGGACGGTGCATACAAAGTCGGATTAAAAGCGCTTAAATCTTTAAACGTACAATTCCCCGAAAAACCCGGGATCTGGATTTTGGTTTTGGAATTTTTAAAGATGGTTTATTATCAAAGGGGAAGAAGTCCGGAACGTTTGAGGGAGGCGAAAAAAAATCAGGACCCTTATAAAATAGAAACCATCAATATACTTACGAATATGTTGAACTATGGAAAACATTCGGATAGTAAGTTATTCGTATTCCTTTTTTTGAAACTGATGAATATCACTCTTAAGGAAGGAAATTCTCCAGTCAGTTTTTTTGGTTATGCTGGTTTTGGTTCTCTTCTTTTTGCGATAACCGGAAATTTACGGACCACACTTAGATATTGGGATTTAGGAGAATACGTCATTCAGGTTTTTAACGCGGATCGAATGAAAGGCAGATATTTATTTGGAAAAAATATGCTACTTGATTTTTACAGAGAGCCTTTTTCCAAATTGACACTACTTTCGGAAGAGGCCTACGAAAAGTGTATTCAGTACGGAGATTATCTCTGGGCCGCGTTTTCTTTGATCGCACATACTATTTATCAACTTTATTCTTCGAATAATTCTGAATCATATTATGAAGTTCTAATTAAGGACGTAAAACGAGCGGAACAATTGGGTTACGAAACCGTCTACGTGATCGCCGCCAGTTCCGATTTTCTAATCCGAAGTCTGGGAAATCCTTTCCGGCCGAACGTAATCTACAAGGATCAGGAAATGTCCGTGGAAACTTTTGAACGGGAAGTTTTGATCCCGAATGCAAACGGAACCGCGAACACTTGGTATGCCGTTTTGAGAGGAAAAGAAACGTATTTACGTGGAGAGTGGGAAGAGGGTTTAAAAATTTTTTCGCAATTTGCAAACGATTTGGAAAGATCCAGGACAATTTTTATCTATTCCGAATATAGATTTTTCAAATCGCTTCATTTGATCCGTTTGAGCGAAACGGGAAAAAAATTAGGTTTTTCGGATTTATATTTTATCAAAAGATCTGTTTCTTTATTTAAAACCTGGTCTGAAACCTTTCCGGATAATTTTGAATCGTATTGGTATATTCTAAAAGCAGAATATAATAAATATAAGAAGAACTTTGCAAAGGCAGAAACTTTTTTCGAATCGGCTTTGTTTTCCCTTCAAAAAAACGATAGCAATCTAAGAAAAGCGATTGTTTATGAACACGCTGGAATGTGGGAGTTTGGAAGGGGAAGAAAACAATACGCCAATTATCTTTTAAAAATTGCGGAAAAACAGTATCGAACCTGGGGTGCTTTGGCAAAAGCGAATCGTATTCAGGCAATCAGACAACCCGATGAAGAGGCGGGAATTTTTTTACATACGAGAGAAGAAGCTCTTTTAGATACGATCCTTAAGTCCGCGGAAAATTTAGATCTAAGAAGTGTATTAAAATCTTCTCAATCCATCTCGGAGAGTATTGAACAAGACGAATTATTAAAAAAATTAATGCGAACAATTATGGAGAATGCGGGAGCCACGAGAGGATTTCTAATCCTTCCTAGAAAAAGTGGATTTTATGTGGAAACTGGACAAGATATTGAGGAGGAAAATATTCTACCTAGATCTTTGATTTTAGATTCCGCGTCCGAATTGTTGCCGGTTGAGATCGTATATTATTGTTATCGATCTGGGCAAAAGATACTATTGAATAATACCTCTTCCAAGGATTCTCTTCATTCCTTAAATCCGTATGTAATCGAAAAACAACCCAAGTCCCTTCTTTGTTTTCCGATTACAAAACAGGGAAAAATTTTGAGTGTACTTTATCTCGAAAACCGTCTCACCTACGACGTGTTTGACGAACATAGGTTGGAAATTTTGGAAATTCTTTCCTCTCAGGCTGCGATTTCATTAGAAAACGCTAAATTATACGAGGATATTACCGGTTTGAACGCGGAGTTGGAAAAAAAGGTGGAACTTCGTACTCAGGAATTAATGCAGTCTCTCAAAATCATACGAAAAGATCTTTTATATTCCAAAAAAATTCAACGTAGTATTCTACCGGATCATCCAAATCTTCCAGGAATTCTTTATGCGGTTTCTTATCAACCTATGGACGAAGTAGGAGGTGATTTTTACGATCTATTTGAAATTCGTCCAGGTGTTTATAGATTTTTTGTGGCGGATGCCACCGGACACGGAGTCCAGGCAGCTTTGATTACTATGGCAATTAAAAGTGAATATGAACACTTAAAAAAGACCGAAAAAAGTCCTTCTGATATATTAAAAGAATTGAATATAGTAATTTTGGAAAAGTTCAAAACTTTATATCTCACTTGTGTCGTCGCAGATATTAACGTAAACGATTATACTCTGGAATATTCTTCTGCGGGACATCCTCCTCAGGTTCTTTGGAGAGACGGTAAAGCGGACTTTTTACATAAAACCGGCGCGATTTTAGGTTTGAAAAAAGATTTTATATATTATTCTGAAAACGTGGAATTAAAACCGGAAGATAGGATTTTTCTTTTTACGGACGGGGTTTACGAACAATTTAACTCAAATAAAAGTGAATTTGGAGAGGAGCAGTTTTTGGATTCTATTCATTCTTCTAGTTTGTTGAATCCTGAAGAGCAGATTTCCAAAATGCAAAAAGATTTAAATTTGTTTTTACAAGGGGCACCGATTCAGGATGATTTTACTCTAATCGCAATTGAAGTATTTTAAACTCGCCTAATCGCGTTTAAAACTAAAGACGATTGTTATCCTGTTTACTGTATCAATTTATTGACCAGAGCTTAAGAGCCCGGTCCGGTTTTCTTACGTCGAACTCATGTTAAATTATATGTTTTTGTGGGAACTCTTACATTTGGTAAAAGAATGAGGTTTAAAAATAATGAATTCTGTGGGAACTACTACGAAAATTTAACAAGATTGAACTGCTCGAAAAATTCACAATTTGCCAAATGCGACCTAATTTGTAGGAACTACTACATTTTATTAAAAAATTTCTAAAGAATTATCGTGTAAAATTCTTTGGGGTTTTGGGACAAGCTTTAAGATTCAAAAATAATGAATTCTGTGGGAACTACTACATTTTTTAGAAACTTTGTTTGAGAAATTTTCTTTTACTTACAAAATGACGTTTATTTTTTTAAATCAATTTTATGGATCCTAAAATTTCAGAAATTAGAAAGAGTTACACACTATCTTCTTTAGAGATAGAAGATGCAGGGGACGATCCGATTTTATTTTTTCAAAAATGGTTTGAGGAAGCCGTCTATTCGGAAGTGTTGGAAGTCAACGCGATGACTCTCGCAACCGTTACTCAAGACGGAAAACCAGACGCTAGAATCGTTTTATTAAAAGGAATTTTGAAGGAATCGTTTCTGTTTTATACAAATTACGAAAGCAGAAAAGGGACGGAATTGGAAACAAACCCAAACGTTTGTCTCGTTTTCTTTTGGCCTGAATTAGAACGTCAGGTTCGTATCGAAGGAAACGTAACTAAAGTTTCCAGAGAAATCTCTAAAGAATACTTTCATTCAAGGCCTAGAGAATCTCAGATCGGTGCGTTAGCCTCACCACAAAGTCAAAAAATTCCTGATCGTAAATTTTTAGAAGAACGTTTTCAGAAATTTACCGATCAATATCAAAATAAGGAAGTGGATCTTCCAAATCATTGGGGAGGTTATGCGGTTTATCCTGATCGGATCGAATTTTGGCAAGGCCGTTCCAGTCGTTTGCACGATAGAATCGTGTTTGTAAGAAATATTTCTTCCTTTTGGGAAAAATTCAGAGTTGCTCCATAAGTATATTTGAATTTTAGAATATTCTTTTTGTTTGATTTTTTTTAACCACTAGGACTGTAAAATTAAATACCTTCGACTTTTATTGTAAAAAACTGTTTGAATGCAGAATGTCATTTACTCATTTATATGTTCTGAGTAATACTATACAAAAGCTCGGAGATCTATTTTGTTGTGCGACATATAAAATATTTACCATTTTTATTTCTAACGTTATTCTTTTTCCATTGTTTGAGACCTTGCAATTGTCCGGATAATGATAGCGAAGACGGAATTGCAATTTTATTTGCAACATATCTTTTAAATCCTCCTACTTTGAATGGAAGATGTGTATCTTCCTCTAGAAGTTATTGTCTTGAGTTTTCAAAAATTCAATACGAAGATGCGGTTGCGGTTTTTTGTAAAAATATGGGAGGTATTTTTGAAATAGATCAATCTTGTGTTCAAACAAATAAAGTAGGTCAATGTTCTTTTGATTCTCCATCTACAAAATCCACTCAGGTCAAATTTTATTATACAACGGTTCCTCAACGCTGGAACTATTCAACTGCAAAAGTAAATTGTGAAAGTAGTGGAGGAGTGTTTTTATGAGATTCAAATCGAAATTATTTTTTTCTTGTACGATCGTCTTTTTGATCACAACTCTGATCGCATATACAATTCTTCCATGTTCTTTTGGTTTAAGTGCCTGTTCTTGTAAACCGACTCGAGGAGAAACGTTGATTAACTCTTTATTATTTTTAACGACTAACTCCGTAAAAACGTCCTGTCATAATATTACGGATTCTGTATGTTATGAGAGTTTTTATTCCGATTCGTTTTCGATTTTATGTAAAATGTCTAATTCTGATGTTCGTTTAAATGACGTCTGTTCTGATCAAAATTCAGTTGGAGATTGTTATCTAGATACTTTACGATTGACGTTTTATAACGACGTCTATACTTTTGAGGCCGCTGAAGATTATTGTAAAAATCAATTGAGAGGTTTTTTTTACAAAAATAGATGATTCGATTTGTTGAAAAATTCCATATCTACGATTAACAAAATAGTTTTATCGATTCGTTTTGCTGATTTCTATAAAATTAAGTACCATCAATTTTTATCGTAAAACACCGCTTCAATGCAAAACATTGTAAACTCTGTTATATAGCTATAAAGAAGTAAAAAGAAGATACTATATCATAATAATATTTTAGAATTTTGCATTTTTACTATTCGAACAATTCTATTCTGAATTTGTTTCAATACTTAAAATGTGGGATCTCACACAAAAAAGTCAACAATCTCAAGTTAGATATAATTTTTTGAGAATCTCTACGTCTTTGTGAAATCGCTAACTTTGGTGATTCTTTCATTTTTTATAAATTAACGCGAGCAGTACGTAAGAAAATCAGAGCGAATCCGGCTTTGCCGGACCGGGCTCTTTGCTTTAGTTCTTTAACGCGACCTGTCGAACGACCGATGGGGAATGAGACGCTGACTTCATTTATCGATCCCTTTCGCCTTAACTCACGTTAAATTAATTTTTTTGAATGTATATATGGGTTATTCGAAATTGTAGATAGTATATTTTTTCAGAGAATACAATTTTTGAAATAAACTGGATGTAGAATCAAATTTTTATCTATCACAAGCGCTAGGGATGTGAAGCGTGCGAAGCAGTCGCCTAAAAGGCGACCGCAGCGCGTAACAAGCCCGGCCTGCGCCTTTTTTATTTTTTGTTTTATTTTTTACGTGTTTTATCAGGCGCAGGAAGCGCCCAAACTTTGAAAGTTTATCTAGATCCAAATATTCAAAAGATAAGCGGTCAAGATGATCGTATAACCTAAACTTAAAAAGAATCCGATCTTGATGGGTTGTGTATGGGTTTTATATCCGGAAAGAAATATATGGAGTGATAAAAATCCGACCGCGATCGTTTCCGCGATTAAGGTTGCAATGACCGGTGGTTGCGGCCCAAAAAATAAAATTAAAATCGCCGGAAGAAATCCTAAAAAACTCATAAACGCTCCCGTTGTGATCCACATCATTAGGATCAATCTGGATTGTCTTTCTTCCGGATATTGAAAAAAACCTACGGCGGCTCCTACGATCAATTGATGAATCAATCCGTGCAACGTATATATAATTCCAGATACAATCAAAATGGTTTCAGCAAAATGGATATGTTCGAATGAGTTCAATTGAATTTCTCTTTTTCGGATCTGTTTTTTCAAAACATAAACGGAGCGGTTCGTTCCTCAATCAAAATTCATGTTGACCCTAGCTTTCTAAAAAAATGATATAGTGAGCTAAAAAAACGGAATCGAGTTTTACATGGATCAATATTTATGGACGCCTTCCTCCGATCGAATTGAGTCTTCTAATCTAGTTCGATATTTTAAATTTCTTAAAGAAAAAAAGAATCTTTCTCTTTCTACTTTTGAAGAACTCAGAGTCTGGTCTGTCAATGAGATAGGATCATTTTGGGAAAGTATCTGGGAATTTTCAGAAGTTGTCCATAGTCAAAAATACGATCTTGTATATCGAAGCGGATCGAATTTTACCGATTCCAAATTTTTTCCCGGTGCGAAACTGAATTTTGCGGAAAATCTTCTTCGTAGAACCGATTCTTTTCCCGCATTGGTTTATAGAGGTGAGGACGGTTCTAAAAGAGAAGTAAGTTATGCGGAATTACGTTCTTACGTAGGTGCGGTCGCAAAGGATCTGAAAAAAAGAGGAGTGATTCCAGGAGATAGGGTCGTTGGTTTGATGCCTAACGTGCCTGAAACCGTGATCGCAATGTTGGCGACTACTTCTATCGGAGCGATTTGGAGTTCTTGTTCTCCCGACTTTGGTGTAAAAGGTGTTTTAGATCGATTTGGTCAAATTGAACCTAAGATTTTATTTACCACGGACTTATATTCTTTCAAAGGTAAACACTTATCTCTTGCCGAAAATTTGACTCAGATTCTTGAATCTATACCTTCTATAGAAGCGGTCATCGTATCTGATTATAAAAATGGAATTTTACATTTTAAAAATCGTACAAAAACGATTCTGCCGGAAAACTACCCTCAACAGAATATTCATTTTTTTGAAACTGTTCTTCTTGAAAATGAAGGAGCCTTTCCTGATTTTTATCAAACGAATTTCGATCATCCGGTTTATATCATGTATTCTTCCGGAACGACTGGTCTTCCTAAATGTATGGTTCAAGGAGTTGGAGTATTTATCAATCATTGGAAAGAATTGGCGCTTCACTGCGATTTGAAACCGGGAGAAAGAATTTTTTATTATACTACGTGCGGTTGGATGATGTGGAACTGGCTTGTAAGTTCCTTGTCGATAGGAGCCACCTTAGTGTTGTTCGACGGAAATCCTTTTTTTCCCACACAGGAAATTTTGTTCCAGATCGCTTCTGAAGAAAAAATCAACGTATTTGGCGTAGGTGCTAAATATATTCTTACATTAGAAAAATCTAAATTTCAACCTAAAGATTTTGACCTTTCCGCTATAAGAACCGTGTTGTCCACAGGTTCTCCTCTTACTACATCCGGTTTTAGATATGTATATCAACATTGGAAAAAGGATCTTCAACTTTCCTCTATTTCGGGAGGAACGGATCTAAATGGATGTTTTGCTTTGGGAAATCCGATTTTGCCGGTTTATGAAGGAGAAATTCAATGCAGAGGTCTCGGAATGGACGTGGAGATCTGGAACGAATCTGCAAAATCCGTAATAGAACAAAAAGGAGAACTAGTATGCAAACAACCTTTTCCTTCTATGCCTCTTTATTTTTGGAAAGATCCGGAAGGAAAAAAATATAAGTCCGCTTATTTTGAATCGTATCCATCGGTTTGGTGTCACGGGGATTTTGCGGAATTAAAAAAGTCCGGAGGGCTTGTGGTTTATGGAAGATCCGATGCAACTCTCAATCCGGGAGGTGTGAGAATCGGAACCTCGGATATTTACGGTCTGATTGAAACTTTTCCAGAAATCGCGGACTCTGTTATCATCGGTCAAGATTGGAAAGAAGACGTGAGAATCGTTTTGTTTTTGAAAATGATTCCTGGAAAAAAATTGGAAGATTCTCTTGTTCAAACTTTAAAAAGGGAAATTAAAGAAAAAATTTCTCCCAAACACGTCCCTTCTAAAATACTTGAGGTCCCGGACATTCCCTATACGATCAATATGAAAAAAGTAGAGATCGCCGTCAAAAAAACGGTACAAGGAGAACCGGTCACAAACAAAGAAGCCTTGAGTAATCCAGATAGTTTAGAATATTATAAAAATATTTTGGAATTAAAAGAGGATTAGAAATAAATTATGTATTTTATATGAAGACACATGAAATTGTATTTATTTTTGAGTTTTTTCGAGAAAAAACTTAGAATCAAAACCGGGACAGATTCTTAACGATTGGTCTTTTTTAGTAAAATAAAGTTGTTGAAAAATTAATTCTCTATCTGTTTTCGTTGTATTGAAATGGATAATTGAAGTAGTTTTGCTACTGATCTCTATAAAAATAAGTACCGTTAATTCTATCACAAAACGCTGATTCCATGTAAAATATTAGGTACTTTATTATATAGTTATGAGTAATATCTATTATAGAATTTTTCAACAAAGTATCGTTACCGTTTTAGTCATCTAGGATTTAAAAATCAAAGTCCAAAAATACTTTTCAAATTGAATATTGGAAAGAGAATCATTTGTGTGAATATAAAATGTCTATTTGAGTTGAGTTTGAAAAAAATCCCAGTGATCCATCAATTGATTACCGTGAATTTTTATTACAAAACACTGATTACTTTATTTTATAGTTCTGAGTAAAAAAAGAAAACGAACAAACAGGAGGAATCTAAATGAATTGGAAACATTTGTTTCTCATTGGAAAAAATATACGATACACTTTAAAAAAGAATCTATCTAGTAATTCGTATTCATCATTCTATATTTTAAGCCGTTTTCAAATCGATTTGAAAAATGGAATTTGGAAAAAACTTGTTTTGATCGGCTCGTTTTACATTTTGTACGGGTATTTTTACTTACAAGCGGAAGATGATACATTCAAATATTATAATTCGTCTAGGCTCAAGGAAATTTTGGAAAAAGGAGAATTAAAAGTTGCAGGAGATTCTTCTTATGAACCTTTTTATATCCCGAACTCTAAAGAAGGGTATCCGGGGTTTGATTACGAATTAGGAAAAGCCTACGCGGATTTTTTAGGAGTAAAGTATAAGTTCATTTCTTATCCGGAGTTCAACGAATTTGCGGAAGCAATTAAAAACAAAGAAGCAGATATTGCGTTATCCGGAATCTCTAGTAATTTAGAAAGATCTAAAAAACTAAAATTTAGCGAGGCTTATTTGGTGGCAACTCCTGCTGCTTTAATTCGAAAATCCGCTTTACCCCCGCCTCCGGAAGGGAATATTATTACGACCCAAAGTTTCAGAAGTATCCTCGATTTGTCCGATTTGAGCGGGGTTACATTTGCAGTTCGATCTTTTTCCAATCGTCACGAGTATCTTTTAAAGAAGTTCAAAAACAATCGAATTTTTACCTATGTGGATACACTTTCCGCTTGGGAAGCGGTCAAAAACGGAACCGCAAATTGTTTAGTCGCAGATTCATTTTATATCAAGGGTATTCTTCTCAAGGACAAATCGATCGCTTCTAATTTCAGACCGCTTTTAGAACCTGTACAAAGAGAAGATATTAGCGCGGCTTTTCCTCAAGGGGACATTTTATTTATTAGAAATTTTGAATTCTTTTTACAAGAGTTGAGTCGCACCGGAGTCCTTCGGGAAATGGAGGATAAGTATTTTAATAAATCGGAATGGGTTCCCGCGCAGTAATTGTTTTGACCGCCCCATTCAGTAAAAGATTTATTTTATAGAGCTTCTCTCGAATAAAAACTAAAAAATGAAATTCTTTCAGAATCGAAAAAACTTTCTTAAAGTTTTGTTTTGAATCTGTCATTGATTGATCCAGTTGAAACAATTCTATTTTAGTGGAATTGATAGATCCCGTTCTTGACAAGTTTGAGAATGGTTCCGACACTGGAAACATCTATGGGAAAAATTCAGGAACTAAGTCCGGAACTAATCAATCAGATTGCGGCTGGAGAAGTTATAGAATCCGCACACTCCGTAGTCAAAGAACTGATGGAAAATTCTATGGATGCGTGTGCCACCCAAGTGGACGTAGAGTCCAAAGACGGGGGACTTTCTCTCTTAAGAATCACCGATAACGGAACCGGAATTGAACCGGAAGATTTAGAACCCGCTTTAAAAAGACACGCTACGAGCAAGATCCAAGATTATAAAGATCTAGAAAGTGTATTGAGTTATGGATTTAGAGGAGAAGCTTTAGCTTCGATCGCTTCTGTATCCCGACTAACGTTAGAAAGTGGCACAAAGGAACAGAAGACTGCTTGGAAGATTGGTTCCATTGCGGGAAAAATTTCCGAAAAAGAGGAAATCCCTGGATTTATCGGAACTAAAATACTTGTAGAAGAATTATTCTTTAACACTCCTGTCCGAAGAAAATTTTTAAAATCCATTCGTTCCGAAGATAAAAAGATCAGAGACCGAGTCACCACCCAAGCACTTGCAAGAGAGGACGTTCGTTTTCGACTTTTTCAAGATGGAAAAGAAGTATTTGTTCTACCGGCGAGAGAAAATAAAAAAGAAAGGATTATAGATTTATTCGGTGAGAATTTTAGAGATCATCTCTTAGAAGTAAGTTTAGAACGCGGAGGAATCCAAGCTACGGGTTATATCAGTGATCCGGACTTTTATAAATCCAATCGAACTGGGCAATTTATATTTATTAATGGAAGGCCGATTGAGATAAAATATAGTTCCGTTCTATTAAAAAAAGCTTATGATGAATTATTGCCCCCGAACGGACATCCGTATTGTTTTTTATTTTTTGAAATTGATCCATCTAGAGTAGATGTAAACGTACATCCCGCAAAAAGAGAAATTCGTTTTTTAGATGAGGATGGATTTAACGGTTTTTTTCTCGCACTGATTCAAAAGGAATTGAGGTCCAGTACTCCTGTCAGTTTTTTAGAATTAAAAAAACGACTTTTAAAACCGGTTCCAGAAGTTCATTCTACTCATTCTTTTTACCAAGCTCGTTCCTCCGGAAAAAATCCTTTATTAGGTCGTGAACTCTTTTCCGGAGTTTCCAAACAGGAAGGATTTGAGTTAGATCGAATGGGGCCGGGAGTTTCTTTATCCGAACTGACGGACGAGAGAGTGAAACATTCTTCCTTCGTGCCTAAAAAACATTTCGGAGTATTGTTTGAAACGTTTATACTTGCAGAAGCCGAGGACGGATTTTATATCATAGACCAACATACAGCACACGAAAGAATACGATATGAAGAGGTTTTAAGAAAACTCGAAAAGAGAAATTACGGAATTCAACCGTTATTGACTCCGATTCGGATCGACGTATCTAAACAGGAACAAGAAGATATCCTAAATCGTAAACAAGAATATGAGGAAGTTGGAATATTCTTAGATCCTTTAGGAGAAGACAGCGTAGTTTTAAGGGAAATTCCTGCCTATATGGAGCCGGGACAAGAAAAAGAAATTGTACTCGATTTTTTAAATAGAACCGAAGGAAAAGAAACCAGCGAACCAGAGTTATACGACCTTATGGCCAAATGTGTGGCTTGTAGATCCGCGATTAAAAAAGGGGATCAACTTTCCGATCCTATTCTGGCGGAAATTTTAAACAGACTGAGTTATTGCGAAAATCCGTCCCGTTGTCCGCACGGAAGACCTACCCTAGTAAAGTTGAGCAGAGATGACCTCGAAAGAATGTTCCACAGAAAATGAAGAAGTTGCCGGAAAAGAACCGGACAGAGTTGTAAGAAAATTATTCCGACAAACGTTAGTCGGAATTGTGATTCTCGTATTAGGAGTGGTTTTTCTTGCAAGAGTGTTTCCGGAACCGGTGCTCGTTGTATCCCAGAAGTTTATAGAAATTACGGGAGTGTTTGGAGTAGGAGTGGGCATTATGCTCGCGGATTCTCTGCACGTATTTATACCGCCGGACGTATTTTTAATGCTCGCGGTGGCCGGAAAGCTCAATTCAGTACTTGTCATCGCTTCTGCTTCGATTGGAAGTTTGATCGGAGGAAGTGTTTCTTATTTAACGGGAAGAATTCTTTTACCGAAGATGGAACGAATTTCTATCTTCGTAAAAAGACACGAACAAAAATTGGAACACTATCTACATCGATATGGATTTTGGGCGGTTGTTTTGGCTGCTTTGACCCCTCTTCCTTATTCTTGGGTATCACTTGCGGCTGGGGCGATGAAAATGAAATATTCACTGTTTTTTAGAGGTTGTCTATTTAGAATTCCGCGTTTTATCATATTCTATTATCTGATTCAATTTGGATGGGTAGGCGGGGGAATGTAAAAGATTTTCATAATATCCTAAATCTTAAAAAATACACTGGTTTGTCCCAAAAAAACAAGATCGGGTTTTTATAATAAAACACATTCACAAAATAGTAGATGCAGTTTGTTACGTTATTCCTTTGTTATTTCGATAAAGTAAATACTTGCTTTGGGAAGTAATTTCTGAATCTTTTTTTCTTGAGACTTCAAAGCCGGTATATCATCTAAATTTAATGTATTTAACTTTTGTAATTTTCCAATTTCTTTTGGAAAAGTTGTGAACTGGTTGTTTTTTAAATATAACTTTTCTAGCTTTTGTAGTTTTCCGATTTCCTTTGGAAGAGTAGTGAGTTGATTCTTCCTTAAATCTAATAACCATAGTTCTTCTAAATATCCGATTTCCTTTGGAAGAGTTGTGAGTTGATTGTTAATTAAATATAACTCTTGTAGCTTTTTTAAATATCCGATTTCTTTAGGAATGGTTGTGAGTTGATTGTCGTTTAAATCCAATACTTGTAACTTTTTCAAATATTCGATTTCTTTTGGAAGAGTAGTGAGTTGATTGTTTCTTAAATCTAGTGATTCTAAATCTTTCAAATACTCAATTTCTTTTGGAAGAGTAGTGAGTTGATTGTTTCTTAAATCTAGTGATTCTAAATCTTTCAAATACTCAATTTCTTTTGGAAGAGTAGTGAGTTGATTGTGATCTAAATATAAGTATCTTAGTTTTTGTAATTTTCCAATTTCTTTAGGAAGAGTTACGAGTTGATTATTGCTTAAATCTAGCGATTCTAATTCTTTTAATTTTTCGATTTCTTTAGGAAGAGTTGTGAGTTGATTCTTACTTAAATCTAAAGTTTGAACATCCATTGGATTTTGAAGAGCTTTGTTTAGATTGTGATAGTGGCCTTTCTCTTCGGCTTTGAGTTGGCTCAAAAAGCAAAGAAGGATTAAAATTACTACTTTTTGTAAGTTCATGGTTTTCATAATTCTAGAGTCATTTAAAAAATCTTTTCTTTTTTGTTATTTGCCTATTGTTATAGTCTTTTTTCTAAAGCGACGGTCTTTTACAAAAATCAAAAGTCTAAACTTAGGTTCGAGATCAAAAAATTTGAGTTTTCGGAAACAAAAGAAAAGAATATTCTGTACTCAAAGGCAGATCTTAATTGGAAACCAATCAACCCAATCTATTTCCAAAAACAAAAGAGGAAATCATAAGAGAAAATTTGGATTTATTTGATCTTCCTATTCGTATCCAGGCATTGATCGAAAACATACTACAGGGGAATATCAGAGAACAATCCTTAGTTTGTTGTCATAGCGCCTGCGACGTATGTAACGCGACTATACGAACCTGTTTTCGTAAGATCAAAAATGAACTGGAACATTCGTGAGCGACCTTTTTACTAAAAAACCGATTCCACCTCTTGCTCATAAAATACGTCCTTCCAGTTTTGAAGAAGTGATCGGACAGTCTAGGGCCACAAAACAACTCGTCAATTACCGATTTCCGGTTTCTATTATCTTATACGGACCACCTGGAACCGGAAAATCCACGTTAGCCGGAATTCTATGCAGAAAATGGAATCTTCCTTTTGTGGAATACAATGCGGTTTCTACTGGAGTAGCAGAGATCAAAAAATTGTTGGAAAGGGCTGAACGAGAAGGAACCATCCTTCTTTTTTTGGATGAAATTCATCGTTTCAGTGCGTCTCAACAAGACAGCCTTTTGAAAGGAGTGGAAACCGGGCATTTAATATTGATCGGCGCCACGACCGAAAATCCGGCGTTTCGAATTACAAGGCCTCTATTGTCCAGATGCCAGATTCTTAAAATAGAACCTCTTAGTTTAGAGGAACAGTCTTCTCTTTTGGAAAGAGGAATTCAAAATATAGAATATTCCATAAATCTAAACAAAGATGCAAAAGAAACTTTGATCCGTTTTTCGGGAGGAGACGGAAGAAAGTTACTTTCTAATTTAGAGGGTTTGAGTTTTAGTTTTCCTGAAAATCATACGATCTCCAAATCGGACGTGGAAGAATATTTGGAAAGTCGTGTAATCGAATATGATAAAAGTGGGGAATCCCATTACGATGTGATTTCTGCGTTTATCAAATCGGTGCGAGGAAGTGATCCGGATGCTGCGTTGTATTATTTAGCCGTTTTACTCGAAGGAGGGGAAGACCCGCTTTTTATTATGCGAAGGCTGATCATTCTCGCGAGTGAAGATGTAGGAAACGCTTCCGTAAACGGATTACCTCTTGCTGTTTCAGGCTTACACGCGTTAGATGCAATTGGAATGCCGGAGGGAAGATTGATTCTTGCTCACGTGACTACATTTTTAGCTTCTTGTCCAAAATCGAATGCGAGTTACAAGGGAATTGGTGCTGCTTTGGCTTTTGTTCGAGAGCACGGAACGGGAATCAAAATTCCGAACCGGCTTAGAAACGCTCCTACCTTTCTTCATAAAAAAGAAGGTGCTTCGAAAGGTTATATTTATCCTCACGATTTTGGGGGATTTAAGGAACAAAATTATTTCCCGGATGAATTTGCCGACAATCCGCCTAAGTTTTATTTTCCAACTGGGAACGGAGCGGAATTAAAGCTGAAAGAATATCTGGACAAGGTTTGGGAAAAAACTCCCTGGAAAAAAGGAAATTAATTATTTATCATAGAGTTCTGGACGAACGATTCTGATTTGTTTAGTTTTGGATTCTGAATTTTCTGGGTCAAATTCGATTGAATTCCGATCTGAGTCCGAATTCTGGCGGTACATCGTCGTGTGTTGTGTTGGCTCTTTTATTTTTTTATATTTATATTCAGAATTGAACATTTTTCCTCATTGGGTCGTAAGACCGGCAAGGTTTAATAAATGTTTCGTTATTTTTGGTAAAAATCTGAATCTTTTTTTAAAGAGAGAATTATAATTCGATTTAAAAATTGCGAATTTTGAGTAGAAGGTGCGTGTGAGTTCCCACATTTTAAAAGTTGTGCCAGTCAAATTACGAAATCTAACGATATTGGCTTTTGGTTTATAGGATTCCCTCTTGATAAATTCGCATGAATTTTTTATAATCTAAGAACTGTATAAAGATTACAAACTGGAATAAATCATTTTTAAATTCTTAAAAAACATGGAGTTTTTACGGCTTAGGTCTCATTGTAAGATTTACGACTTTTAACAATTTAAATGTAAGAGATTCGCTTTATAAAATCCAGACTTTACAATAAAAGTAAAATGTGGAACTCACACAAATCGAGATTTTACAGTTTAATTCCAAAAATGTGGGAACTCTTACTTTTAAAAAATGTCCCAACTTTCTTATATCGAATTTACATTCAGTTATTGCTCGAACAATCTTAAAGAGAGATTGTTTCAAACGTTAGATACTTTAAAAAGCCAAGTAAGAGTCAATCTTTGAGAACTTCTGCATCTTTGTAAAATCGCCCTTAAATTTTTAATACGATTTTTATACATCTGAATCAAATAAACGGTCGATTCTTAATTAGTCGTCCCTGAAAAAGAGTTACAATAGCGAATAACGCAAAAGGGATCGTGTTAAAGAACTAAAGCAGAACGACTCCCTACCATAACCAACCCCACAAGTATTTAGATTTCAATATTAAATCTTGTGGGAATTACGACAAATCCTCTGTAAAACTAGTTCCCACTCCACAACGCGATTCATAGAGAGCGTTGTGTTGAGTTTCAAACGCGATTAATAGAGAGCGTTGTACTTTAGTTTTCCTTATTTTTGGGCGGCAACTCAATGAATTGCTTCCCATGGGTCGCAATTCAGGTGGAGACGTTCGGAAAAATTTTCTCTATCAGAAAAACATACTTTTTGCAAGTAAAAAATCTCATTCTTGTCGGAACACTTGAAAGATGTGTGTTTTGGGTTGCGTTCTATATTAAAACTAAAGGCGATTCTTATATAATGTTTTATGAATGCAATTTATTGAACAAAGCTAAAGAGTCCGACTTGCCTGTGGCAAGTCGATTCGCTCTGAGCCCTGCTCACGTTAATTAACGAAATTCTTTTTCTAAAGCTTCTAAAACTAGATCGTTTTGTTCCGGTCTACCGATCGTGATTCGGATCGCATTCAGGTCGTAACTTTTTAAATCTCGTAGAATAATTCCTTGTTTTAAAAGGGAATTGGAAATTTCGGAGGAAGATTTACCACGCTTTCTTGCAAAAAATGTAATGAAGTTCGCATAAGAATCAATAAACTCTATACTTTGTTCGGCGGCGAATTTTTCATATCGTTTCATCTCATTCCAATTATTTTCCAGATACGATTTCACGTGAGACTCATTTTTAAGCGCTTCCGTGGCGGCGAGAGCGGAAAGATTAGTTACACTAAAAGGAGGACGCATCTTATATAAATTGGAAATCAGTTCCCGGTTTCCGATCCCGTAACCGATCCTCATTCCACCCAGTCCATAAACTTTGGAAAAAGTACCCGTATAAAAAACGTTTGGAAAAAGATCAGTAACTTCCTTAGCAGGAATAAACTTATTCGGATCTTTTTTACTTCCGAATTCCATATAAGCAGCGTCAATTACGACTAACGTGTCTGGAGAAATTCTACTTAAAAACTCATAAACGTCTGATTTAGAAAGGGCGTCTCCGGCAGGGTTGGAAGGAGTACATAAGAAAATAATCTTAGGTCGAATCAATTTTGCCAAATCTAAGAAAGCGTTCAAATCGTGAGTAACGCTCTCTGTGGAATGAACTTTAGCTCCGCACTGTAGAGCGTAAATTTTATACATCGCAAAAGTAATGCGGTTGATCAGAACGGAATCACCCTGATCTAAAACACATCTGCAAACAAAGTCTAAAACTTGATCGCTTCCATTTCCCGGAATGATTCGATCCAAAGTAAGATCGAACTTAGAACAAAGGGCTGTTTTAAAATCCAGATAAGAATCGTCCGGATAAAAAGACATTTTCGAAGCTGCTCGCCGAACTACTTCCATAACGGACTCTGCACAACCGAACGGATTTTCGTTCGAACCTAATTTGATTATATGATTCGGATCAATCCCGAATTCTCGAACTACAAGTTCGATCGGTTTTCCGGCTTCGTAACTTTTGAGGGAGTTCAATATAGATCGAAATGAAATCATCACTCCCATGCTTTTGGATGGGAAAAATTTTGGAAATCGATTTAAGAATCAATTTGTATCGAACTCCGGAAAAAAATATTTTCATTCGTTATATTCCGAATTTTTTTTTCTTCTAATTCCGGGTATTCGTTAGAGAGCTTGGTGATAAAAATGAAAGACTCGTTGTTTCACGGAGATAATAAAGGAAAAGATCTGGAATATTTAAAAGATCTTTTAGACGGAGACCTCTTAATACAAGAGATATTGGAGTCGTTCGAAAATTTCGATCGCCTGGTAGGAAATGAAATTCAAGAATTTTTCCCGCCAAAAGACGATTTATAGATTAACTCGTAAGTTTTAAATATGTAGAAGTAAAGTCTTCGAAAAACTTAGATGGGTCCAGGGCATAATCCAACACAAAGGCTCTGGATTGGTCGTTTTTCAAAAGTTCTCTATCGTTCGGAATCAATAACGGGCCTTCTAATCCCGCTTTGAGAAGAACGTGAAAATAACTATTATCAAAGTTATAAGGGTTCGAAGTAAACGATTCTCCACCTAACCATCCGATTGTACGAGCTCCTGAAATTAGAACAACATCTCTAATATCTAGTTTCATTTTTTGAAGATATGGAAGTTGATCTTTTTGGGTCTGCATACTCAGAGGAAGAATCTGAAACACTTCGCTTAACAATTGATCTTTTCTTCCAGGTTGAATCTGGATTCTAGGCCCACCCGATTTTTCGATAGCGACCGCACCGGCGAGAGCTAAAAGATCTGCAAAGGAAAAAGAATTTTGAAATTGTTCGTTAAACGTATCTTTGATTTGATAAAAATTTTGAACCAAATCTCCGTTTTCCGGAAGTTTGGAAAACTTTTGAAAAGAGTTTGCAGCAGAAAGCCCGATCCAGTTTTGATTTTCGTCAAAAAGACAAGAAAGGTGATAAACTAGCTTCAACCAACTTCCTACTTCTCGAACGAGTATAATCCTTCGGAGAGAATTTTTGGCTTCTTCCCAGAGGTTTGCGTCAACTTTTTCCAAAATTTCTTGAATCTCGTAAAGTTTATGGTTTCCGGTTTTTCCTTTGAGTTGTGTGGAAAAAACTCTCCCTTTGACAACTCTTTCTTTTACTTGTCTGTAGAGAGATTCGGAAATCAAAACGGAAGCGCCCGATTTTTTGGTTTTAGATTCGATCCTGCTCGCCATGTTTACGGAATCGCCGATGGCCGTGTAGGACATATTTGCAGGATGACCTAATTGTCCTAATATACAATTTCCGTAATGTACTCCTACACCGATACGAAACGAAGTATGAAAATGAGATTTTAGATATTCGTTAAGGGAATAAAGTTCTAACTCCATCTCTTTGGCGGCGCGCAGAGCGGAGATACAAATTTCTTGAGGAGAACCACCGTCAACACCGAAGAGGGCCATAAGTCCGTCTCCGATGTATTTATCTATCTTACCTCCGTGTTTTAAAATCACATCCCCCATTTTATAAAAATATCGATTGAGTATATGGATGACGTCGTAAGGGAGGTGTGATTCGGAGAATAGAGTAAAGTCCCGAATATCGCTGAAAAGGATCGCGATTTCTTTTTCTTCTCCTGAAGTTGTGGCTGATCCTGGGATTGTAAGATTATAGTCTTCTTCGTCTAAAACGATTCTTCGAATTCGAACGTCGCCTAAAACTTTTGTCTGGCACGCAAGTCGAACGGATTTGGGAAAACCTTTTTTTTGAGAGAGTTCTTTCTCTTTTGGTTCCGGAGGAGATAGATGAGAAGGGTTTTCCAAAACCAGAACTCGACAAGTGGAACATCGAGCGTTTCCGCCGCAGGCGTGTGTATGTGGAATACCATTGTTTAGACTAATTTCTAACAGGTTCTGGGGTTTAGATAAACTAATTTCTTTTTCGTTTTCAAAATTTACAAGAATCATTAAAACCTACCGGATTTCACGAATATATAAAAAAATAATTGGCGTCCTATATGGAAGGGTAGAGAATTACAGACTCGCTTGTCAATAGAAGAACTCGGCAGGTTCTGTTCTAAAGGATCGTGAAAGTAGCGTTAAACGAATTGCCATTTTAGGAAAGTCGAATGGACGGAAATATAAATTCTCAGGAAGAAAATAGGGATTCTAGACCGATCATATTATTGGTAGACGATGAACCGATCATATTGAGAGGACTAAAAGAACAACTCAAACTTGCATTTGGTAAGGACTACGACATTGAAATCGCCGAAGACGCTGAAGCCGCCTGGGAAATTTTAGAAGAATACGTAGAGAAAGGAATCGATATTCCGGTTGTAGTATGCGATCAAGTGATGCCCGGAGTAAAAGGAGACGAGTTACTCATTCGGATCCACAATAAAAAACCGGATATACGAAAGATTATGCTTACCGGACAGGCTTCTGCGGATGCAGTGGGTAACGCTTTAAATCACGCAAATTTATACAGATATTTATCCAAACCTTGGGATTCCAACGATTTGATCCTTACGATCCGAGAGGCGTTAAAATCGTATTTTTCGGATCTTTCTCTTGTTGAACTCAATCGAAAATTGGAAACTACATTACTTTATAACCGGGAAACGGGTCGTCCCAATTTCGAAAGCCTAAGAAGAATATTAGAAGAAAGGGAGACCCAAGGAATCCAGTCTACTCTTGCCGTAATTCGAATCGAATCCTCTACGGCCACAACTCATCATTTTGGAGTAGGAGTATATCATAAAGTACTAAATCAACTTCTAGCTGCACTTTCTTCATTTATGGGGGATTCGGGCAGTTTGTTTCATCTTTATCAGGACGAGGTGGCCGTACTTTCCAACGTAGACGAAGATAGATTTCATTCTCTTTTGGTGGCGTTTAGAATACTCCTCAGATCGGAGTATATCCAAGCGGACGGGGTTGCCTTTCGAGTAAACGTATCTATAGGAGTGGCGACTCATCAACATTCTCTTTATTATAAGGCCAGGATAGCGATGATGCACGCGGCTCAAAACGTTGAACTTGAACTGATGAACTATTCACAGACGATGGAAGAGGGGGATCAGTATCAGATCAATCTTATCTTAGGAAGAAAGTTAAACGACGCGATACACGTAGGTAACGTAATACCTTATTTCCAAGGAATCTACGACAACGAATTAGAGAAGATTACAAAATTTGAATGTCTTGCGAGAATTCAGGATGGAGACAGGGTATATTCTCCGGCGAGTTTTATATCGATCGCGAGATCTACCGGGATCATCCGTCTTTTGACTCCTATCATGATCGAAAAATCGATTCGGTATTTTGCACAGTATCCCGAATATTCGTTTTCGGTGAATATATCGGAATCGGATCTGGAAAAAAAAGGTTTTGCTTCTTGGGTTATCAGTCGTTTAGAACATTATGAAATTGTACCGGAAAGATTTACTTTGGAAATTCTAGAAACGGATCGTTTGCGGGGAGGAGAAAGAGGACTTGAAACCTTAAAAGAATTGAAGGAATCCGGTTGTAAGATTGCGATAGACGACTTCGGAGTAGACCAATCTAACTTTGAGAGATTGATGGAAATCGATCCAGACTTTATCAAGATAGACGGTAAATTTATACAAGGGATTCATATGAGTAGAACTCCATATCTACTCACTTCTGCGATGACGGAGATGGCACATCGTATCGGAGCGAAAGTAATTGCCGAATTTGTAGCGGGAAAAGGAGAATTTGACACGGTTCGTTCCTTAGGTGTGGAATATTGTCAGGGATATTATATTATGCAGCCGGTACCTGAAATTTTTCCAGTTCCTCAAGTTTCTGTTTAAAGGATGAAAACGTTTTTTCTAAAATTCGCTTGTCATTATTTTTTTTCTAAATAATCTAATGCTTTGCGATTTTTGACGATTTAGCGAGTCGAATGAATTAGGTGAGGGTGAGTACTTCAATTGGATAAAGCGATTCTTTTTGTGGATGATGAGGCTCTGATCCTAATGAGCATGAAGTCTCAAGTGAAACGTCACTTTGGAGAAGGTTATAGATATGAAACCGCTCTTGATGCAGGTGAGGCGTGGCAAATTATTGAAGAATTGGTTCATGAAGATGTCAGAATTCTAATTATCATTTCTGATTGGTTGATGCCTAACGTCAAAGGTGATGAATTTTTAAGACAGGTTCATCATAAGTATCCTGATATACAAAAAGTGATCGTTACCGGTCATGCGGATGACTCTTCTATCGAAGCATTAAAAAAAGAAATCAATCTTCGTTCTTATCTGAAAAAACCTTGGGACGAAAGAGAATTGGTTTCAACGATTACTACTGCTTTGAGTAATTAGAGCTTAAACTCCAGATATTAAATTTTATTAATATATAATATATATTGTATTGGCATTTCTTTTCGTGGTAAAACTGGAACATCCATCTGGTTTGATTTAAAATTAAAAAATAGTTTCATTTTTAGCAATAAGGCTATTGAAAAATTAATTTTCCGTTTGTTCGTTGTATTGAAATGGATTATTGAAGTAGTTTTATTAATCGTTGCATAGAATTTTCAAAAACTCTATTTTATAAATGGACTTGACATTAGTTGTTGTAGTAAAGCTGAAACGTTCGTCTGATTTTGTTTAAAATTAAAAACGATTTCATTTTTACTCAAGAACTACATAATAAAATACTTATTTAATGTGAGTTCGATGTAAAGAATCCGTGATTCTAAAAAAAAGTTGGAATCTGAATTTTATAGATCGATTCCTTAAATGTGGGAACTACCACAATTTAAAAAATAGAAATTTATAACAATTGAACCTGTCATATTCAGGTGTAGGAACACCGTACAAAACTTAGGTTTGTCTGTAAAATGGTATGGGAATTCCTTTAAATCACGATTTTACGAACAAATTTAAAAATGTAGGAACTCATACTTTTAGAAAAGTTTTTCTCAACTGAACTCACGTTTACTACTCGAACAATACTACCCAAGTTTGTTTCCAAAGTTAGAATACTACCTCCTTTAAAAAACAGCCAATAGTTCCGAGTTAGATGCAATTTTTGAGGATTTCTGTATTTTTGCAAAATAGACGGTTCATTTCGGGTACGTCCGAGTAAAAAATAAGATTTAAGTTTTGATAATGGCCGTAAAACAGCGGTTTTATACAAAAATTGGATGGACGATGGTTCTTTATGGTAGTTCCCACAATTTTCAAAGTTTAACTGGTAAATCTACGATTTGTGAGAGTTCCCACAGATTAAGTTACATAATAAATTTTTAAACATTTATTTTTTATGGAAAAATCAGGTTTTTATAAGACAAATCTCTTACGACCTGCTCACGTTATGCTGGGATCATAAAATCCAAAGTAAAAACTACGGGCATTCTGTCTATAAGCCGGATTCTGTCCTCTCCGAAGAGATGGATGATCATTTATCTTGCTTCGAAAGTTACCGATCGAAGTCCTTGCTCTCTACCCGCAGCCCTGCGGAAACTACAAATAGGCTGCCTATTTGAGATTGCACCCGGGAGGGTTTACCATTCCCGATTTCTCTCGAAATCGTAGGTGGGCTCTTACCCCACCATTTCACCCTTACCTTGAATCAAGGCGGTATCCTTTCTGTTGCACTTTCCATATTCTTTACCCTGAGATTGCTCTCAAAGTAGAAAATTCCGGGGATTACCCGGTCCCGTGTTTCCAGGTGTCCGGACTTTCCTCACCCTTTTTGTTTCCAAAAAGAAGCGCGATCATCCGACAGAATGCTTGATTTTAACTATTTTTTAAAAGCTTAAAGAAAACGAGAAAAAAAGAAAGAATCTTTATAAATTTTGGCACGCGGCTTGCATATATCTATACAAGAACACTGGAATTGAGGTGATAAGATGAACAAGTTTGCGGCAATTGCTCTTTTTTTAAGCATTTTTACCGGACTTTATGCTACTTCAGAAGCCGAAAGGGTAGAGGAAGAGCTTAATAAGTTTACACCTCAGAACGAAATCCAACTTGCAAATAAACTCAGTGCTTTGGGAACTCTGAAACAAAAAGTGAGAGATTATCATTCTGCAATCGATCTTTATAACCAATCCCTTCATGTTCGTGAAAAGATGGGAGAAAAAGAATCCTCCGGTTACGCTCTGGTTCTCTATCTCAAATCCATTTCGGAGTTCCGCCAAGGAAAATATTGTTCCGCACTTGAGAACATCAAAAACGTAATTTCTATCTATCAAAAAATCGGAGATATCGATTCTGCTCTCAATGCGGAAGAAGAAGCCTACAAAAGATACCAAGAAGCTTGTTCCATTCATATGGAGAATGTTGCAAAGGCAGAATAATTTTAAGTTTCGAATTCATCCCATCTCTAGTTCTAACTGACTTGACCCCGCCCTGAAAAGGGCGGGATTTTTTTTGATTTGACTCTCTTCATTTCAAGACTAACCTGAAACTCCGGATGCTGTTATTTCAATAGATCTAAATACAAAAATAATTCGGAGCAGCGTATGAAAATAAATTATAATTGGAAAAACGTAGATCATTCTAAAGCCGCTGAAAAATATGCAAATAACAAACTAGATCGAGTTTCAAAATATCTTCATACGGTTCAATCCTTTGAAATTTCTTTCGAAATGATTCACGGAGAAGTCACCGCAAATCTGAATCTACACGGAGACGGTAATAAATTCAACGCACAAAATTCAGACAAGGATATATATGCTTGTATTGACGGTTTAGAAGATAAAATCGTTAAACAAGTCAGTAAACATCACGATAAGAAAGCGAATCATTAAATCGTCCGGTGGAGTCCTTCCGCCGGATTTCAAGTTAAATATCCGAATCTCATGTCGTTTTCCAGAAAACTAGAAGAAGCCAATCAATATCTATCGGACGGAGATTTTGATAAGGCCAAAAGAGTTTTTGATTTACTCCTGGGAGAAGATCCGGAGCACCCGGAAACGATCGCTGGTTATTTTATATCTTCCTATTGGGACAATCGTTTAGATCGGATTCATAATACAAAAGAAGGAAGAGATAGAAGTCACATTCTTGTTCAATATTTTTCAGAATTTCAAAACGCGTTCGAATTAAAAAAATTCACTGGAACTTCTTCTTTTCATGCGGTTTCGGAATCGGTTTTATCCGAAGCGGTGGATCAATTAAAAATATCGGTTCAAAGAGAAGGTCTTCACTTTCAAGATCCTTCCGCGTTATTGGGTTTGATACGAGAACTCATTCGTTTTAGGGATTATAAAAATGCGCTCGAAATCTTAAATTATTCTTCTTCGGTGGAAAAAAATTCTCCCGAGTTTCTTTATTTGAGAGCGGAATCACTTTTTCAAACCGGCGAAGAAAGAAAAGCCCTCCTTCTTTTTAGAGAAGCCTTTTTAAAAGATCCTTCCGTTGCCCCTCTGGCTGTTTTAAAATCGGGTCCAATTTCTTTTTGGGTCGAAAAACTAAAAGGTTCTTATCAGGATGAATCGGATCTAAAGGAGGTTCTGCCGGTCGTTTTGGCGGAGCGTGGTATTTTTGAGGAAACTAGGAATTATTCCGAAAAGGAAATTTTAGTATATTATAACAATTTAATTCGTTTGAAGGATACTCTGAATTCCAGAAAGGATTTATACGATTTTAAAATACGTTGTAGAATTTTACAACACGCCTGTTTGATTTTAGACGTATGTAGAAGTATGCAGTACGGAGAAATTTACCAGGAATCCAAAAGGATTCTGGATTCCGTAGATCCCGGTTTTTTTCAAAGAAGACAAAACGGGACCCGGGATTAAATCGAGTTTTTGTCGTTTTTTGAATATTCTTAAATCTTAAACTGATTGATAAGGCGTAATAATCCTTCCGATTGAGTATGCATATTTTTAGAAAATCCGGTCAAATCGTCTGCACCGCTTGCGATTTCTTGAGTTCCTTCTGAAATACTTAGGATCGTTTTTGCGATTTCGTCCGAAGCGCGTCTTTGCTCTTGTACGGCTTCTTCAATTTGAAGACTAAAATTCATGAGAGAGCTAGCACTGCTATGAATTTTTTCAGTATTCTTTTCTTGAGCGTTTACCGAATCCAAAACCGTTTTTGCCGAAACTCCGAACATATCCACAGAACTTCTAAGTTTTGCCAGGATTTCGGAAGCTTCCTTTACTTTTCCGGTTCCGTTCATTACGGCCCGATTTGTAGATTCTACAAGTTGTCCTATTTCTTGAACGCTATTGGAGGTTTGAGAAGCAAGTTTAGAAATTTCTTCCGCAACTACCGCAAAACCTTTTCCGGCTTCTCCCGCTCTTGCCGCTTCGATTGCGGCGTTTAACGCGAGTAAGTTGGTTTTTTCGGATATATCGGTGATGATCGATAGGATTTCGTTGATCCTGGAGGCGCTATCTCCGATTTCGTCCATCGCTTTTGTAGATTGATTCATCGAACCTTCGCCAGTAACGGCTTGTTGTTGTGATTCGTTTGCGAGAAAGGAAAGTGATTTCATCTCTTCATTAATTTTTGCGATCTGTTCTTTTAAAAGAATTACGTTTCCGTCTATATCTTTCATGTGTGAAATCGCCTTTTCCATCGACCTACCTACGTTTTCAGCGGAAGATGCTAATTCTTCGATCGCCGCCGAAGATTCTTCCGACGCGGAAGCTTGTTCCTGGGCTACGTCGTAAAAACTTTTAGAAGATTCAGCCATTTTATCGGAGGTAGAGTTGAGGGATTCGGAAGAATCTTTGATTTCAAATATGATTTTTTTGATGTTATTCTTCATCTGATTGAGAGAAATAAGAAGTTTTCCGATTTCGTCCTTTCGCTCGTACTGATTGGCTACGACTAGATTTCCGGAAGAAATTTCTTCGGAAAAGGAGATCGCGGTATTGATTCCATTTGTAATCAATTTTTGGAATATTAGATTTAATACAAGTAGGATCGCGACCATGGTGATTAAGGAAGTGGTAATCGTTTCCAAAATGATCATGGATAAATTCTTCCAAAAAATATCGTAAGGTACACTTACTTCTAAAATCCATTTCTTATCATAATTGCCTAAGTAAAAAGAATAGAAGAAATGTGTGGATTTGTCTTTTTCGTAGATTTGGATTTCTTGTTTCTGACTTCCTTCTAAGATTAGTTTTTTCCATTCCGGATCTGGGATTTGTTTTCCGACGAGTTCGGGTTGTAATCCATTTGCTGCATAAAAACCTCCGGGGGAAATCAAATTCAAATAACCTTTTCCTTGGTAGGGACGGATGGGAGCAATCATCTCCTGCATGTTTTTCATGGTTATATCCATGCCTACTACTCCGGCAAATTCCCCGTTTCTGCGTAACGGTTTAGCCACTGAAATCATCAAAACTTCTTTTCCGGATACCGGATAGGCGAAAGGATCTGCAATATAATCTTTTCCAGTTTTTTTGGGAATGTTATAAAAGTAACCGCTTATGTCTTGATTATCGTAATAGACTACTTGTTCCAATACGAGCGGTCTGTCCGCACCGGCGGATTTATTGAGGTATGGAATGAATCTTCCGGTTGAGTCATAACCTTGTTTATTTACATATTGTGAATCGTTCGAGTCGAACTTTCCGGGTTCAAATACCGACCAGGTTCCGAAGTAATTTGGATCCGAATCGGCCAGGTCTTTCAACGACTCGATCGTTTCTTCTCTTGTAGGTCTTGCATGAGAAAGTTGGAATTCTATTCCTCTTAATCCCCCCAATGCTTTGTCGAAAAAGTCTTGGATTTCGAAAGCGTATCTGGATGCTATCAAGGAGGAAGAATCTTTGATATCCTGTGTTAATTTGAAATAAGTTGAAACAGCATTGATGGCTGTGATAGCAATACTTCCTGCCATAAGCACGAGGGCAAGATACAGGGATATTCTAAACCGGATACTCATGAATTTCCTCCTCTTTTGTGTATCTTAAAAACTGTGGGAAAATCCGATGCTAAACCAAAATAAATGCGCCGGGATTTTCTGCAATAAATACGATTCTCGAACCATCTGTCTGAGCGAACCGTCTCCCGCGTCCGGAATTAAAGGACTACTCGCTATTTGATCCAATACAAATTGATTGAGAGGACCGTTTACTTTAGAAGGATCTACGATCAATCCGTCTTTTGTATTTCGGTTAACGTATCCTCCTGTGGCTCCGTAGTAGTTATCTGTGTCGTACATATACAGATTGGGTCTATAAACGTGGTTTCCTTTGATGAAAAATTTCCCAAAATAAAAAGTCAAACTGCTAGTGATGTCCTGAATTCCGTATCGGTTATCTACGATATTATTAGACATTGCGTATCCTACGTTCACTGCAGGTGTAATCCTGAAAAAATCTTCTTTGAAATATTCATGACTTATATAAAGGGAAAGGTAATTTTTCCCCGCCGCTAAACCAGAGTTTTCCTGACTCATCTGAGTATAAAAGGAAATGGTAGGAGTTAAATAAGCAATAAAAGGAAGAAATGAAATTTCCGGAAGTTGCCAAAAGATATAGTATTCCTGCCAAGCGAGCCTTGTTATCTGATTAGAAGTATTGTTGGAACTTGTAATTCCTTGTGCGGCAAGAGAATTAAAACCTCCTAATGGAGTCGAAACATAAGAAGGGTTTTTGTGAAACGTATTGTAGAACCAAGTTCCGACGGTGAATTTTCCCCAACTCGTTTTTTCGAAAGTATAATAAAACGCGTAGAACAAGCCATCGGCTCTTTTCATTCCGTTTTGTTCTTTATAAGATTTTGGAACCAGTCCTCCACAGGTTTGCCCGGTGGATAAGTTTCCATTCATTAAATTGTTTTGGGTGTCATACACACAACTTTGATTGAGAAGATCCGGGTCCGGTGCAGTAAATGGATTTCCTTGGCCCGGATAAGCAGGTCCCGGACCTCCCGGAAATAATTGGATACGCCCGTCGTTATCTTTGTCGTTTCTATCTGTTAGTTGAAAGTTACCCCAAAATTGAATCATAAATCCTTTGAGTGGAGTGTTGATATTGATGGTAGGTTGATAGGAAGGAATCACCGTTGTAGAAGGATAACTTTCGTTTCTACGACGATTGGCCATCTCACCTGAAAAACTGAGTCCTCTCCAGATAAAGTCTGTGACAATTTCGTGAGTTACGTCTATGGTCGTATCGGTTCCCTGAGGATGCGAATGAGGTGGTTCTCTTTCTATCGGAGCCGCGATTCCAGAATACTGATTGGAACTAGAAGTTGTTGAAGATTTTTCTTTGTCGGAAGTGAAAAACGCATTTTTATTTTTATCCTGTGATTTTTCGTACGTGATACTAACCACGTTATCTTTACTGATATAACGGATGTAGTCCTCGTGTTCTGCGAGAAAGACTTTTTCATTATCTTCTAAAAGGATCTTACCTCTATGTACAGAACCGTTTTTTAAACGTACTATGTCGGCTGCGGTTAAGTGAGACTCAAAACAAAAAAACAGACAGAATAAAAATAGAAGATAAGATTTAAGCTTCATACGTTAACCACTTTGTAAATTTTTTATTTCCTAATTTTCCAAATTTCAAGCAGAATTGAATATTTCCGAAGTTTATGATTTTTTAACTCCGACTCAAAACGACCCCGGAAAAAATAACAAAATAAAAGAGAAAGTTAGGAATCAACTCGGAAAAACTTTTTATTTTTTTTGAATTGGATTCAAAGAATGGATAAAGTAAATCTTAAGAAACCTATTTTCTTTGAGCGTTAAGTATATCTTGGCTTGGCTTTAAAACGTTTTTAATTTTTTGTTTTTGAAAATTTTTCGGAAATATAAAGAGAAACGTTAAGTTTTAAATCGGCCTCCATAGAAGTTTTTATAAAAAACGAATTTTATAATCAAAGAAATAGAATCTTTTCGATTTAACTTTCCATCGGATGATGTATCTAAAAACCGAATTGAGACAATTTTGCGTTTTTTAAGAGAACTTTTATACGAAATCTATTTTGAAACCTGTAGCGTTCTGTATAAGAAGACGGTTTTTTTATTTCTTAAAATTTTAATACAGTTCATAACTATAAAAAAGTAAGATTTATTAGTCTAAAAAATCTTAAGCGTTGTTTAAAAGATCATTTCTAAAAATTTAAGTTATGTCTCTGGAATCGTTTTTTAGAAATTAAGAATAAAATTATATTTAAGTATCCTTTTTTTATAATTGCAAAATAAAATCTAGGAATGGTTTTGAACGTATGTTTCAATTTTGTTGTAGATTTAGGCTAACGTGAGTTTGGTGTAAAAACTAAATCTTTCCATGAAAAAATTAAATGCGGTAGTTCCCACAGATTCAACAGTTTATGAGTTTGAAACTAGATTTTGTTGTTAAGTTCGTAACATTTTCAAAACGTTTCCGAAAAGATACTATCTAAATATTCTTTTTGTACTTTGCATCTGGGTTTTTGGATTCCGTTTTTCATCGTAAAAATTCTTTTTTTGTTTTGGAAGATTTCCAAGTTCCAGGTCTTTTTTTGTAATTTTGTATGTACGTAGGATACAAACGAATCCGCAAAAAAATCGTCAGCATTTGTAGCAGAATAAAGAGTAGGAAATGGAGTTTCCTCTAAAATGGGATAAATACGATCCCAATTTTTAGAAAGTTCAATCGGTTTAGATGTATAGAATTTGATTTCTTTTCGAACCGGAAAAAACCAATCTAAGAAAGAAACGTCTTCTGTTTCCCAAATTCCTTTTGAAAATTCAAATTCGCTAAAGTTTCTATGTTCTTCCCTAAAATCAGGCACGATTTTTTTTTGAACAGATACGATATGTCCTACTTCGTGTAACAGTATGTATTCGATTGCGGTTTCAATTTTGTCTTTTGTGTCCGATTCGATTCTCACTTTAATTTGAATATTGCCGGGAGTAAAAGGTGAATTTTCCTTTTGAGTGATCCATTGATTTGCGGTTTGATTCAATAGTTTTGTATCCAAAAAGACTATTCCACCTTTGGGTCCGGTGTTATCATAAACAAAGGAACTTAAGCCGCTACTTCCTAAATTTTTACAAAGTATTATTTTAAAAAGAGAACGATCAAGTATCGTATTTACTGAATTGGGTAGAGATTTTCTGACGGCGCTTAGACGTTCTTTCCAAGGATTCAATTCGTTTTCCGTTTCCGGTAAATCGGAAATACCGTCGATTCGATTCATTTCCTGAACGAAGTTTTGTTCTTCCGAGTCAAGTCCGGAAATTCTTTGTTCCCAACCTTCTATTGAAGAATAACGTTCTATTTGAGTAATCGGATGTTCTCTAAAGAGCCGATAATAAGGGTTATTTCCCTGAGAAGGTTTACAAAATAAGATTCCAAAAAAGACAAATACTTTCCAATTTGTTTTTAAATGTTTTACTAAGAACATAGTTAAAGATTTTTCTAAAATCCTTAAAAGTAAACTCGAATCGGAGTTGGGCTTTTGATTTTGAAAAAAAGATCGGAATGATTTGCGCTTATTTAGGATATTTGTAAATTTGGGCGACAAATTTCCCGGACGGAAATTTCTGAAACAAAAATGTTCTATTTTCTGTTACCTACACTTTTTTTATTCTGTCGTCTTGAGTCGGCCGAAACAAATCCTTGGAATCTTTCCATTGGTGAAAGAATTATCAATCGAAAACACGTCTCTCATATTGTAATAGAAACCAGAGTCGATCATTTTAGAGTTTCGATTTTGTTAAACGAACGTTTCCCTTATAACTACAAATCTAGGTCTGGTTCTTTTTTTATCAGGGTAAACGATGAAAAAGAAGCGCTTAAAATTTCGGAAAAGCTGGATCAATATTTAGAGTCCGGTTGGAATTTGAAAATTTATCTTTCCGGATCGGAAATTATTCGTTATGACTTGGATAAAACGATTCAGTAAATTCAAATCCGATTTTTTAAACCCTTTCACTTTTTTTGAAAGGGAATTCAATTATAGCGAGGCTCAGTCTTGGAAGGACCAGACTAGAATCGATCAGTCTTTTATTCGACTTGCGTTCCTTCTTCATTTTATGATGTATTCTACGCTTGCGATCCCAGAAGTCAGAAGTTCACAAAGAGGCGGTCTTTATTTAGGAATCATCTTTCTAGTCAACGTAATGGGTCTGGTTCTTTCTTTTCAGGAAAGGTTTCTTTCTTGGGTGATCCACGTCTCGAACATAGTCATCATTTTTCTGTTGATGAATTTATTTCATGAATCCTTCTATCATTTTAGGGATTTAGAAAGTCTTCAGATCTATAATAATTATTTTTTACTAATATCGTTTATTGTAATATTCCAAATGTTTCGTTTGAAAAAGGGTTCTTGTTTTTTAACCGGAACGGTTTCAATTTGTTTACATATCTTTTTCGTTTCTATTAAAAGAATGGAACTAGGACTAGATGATTTTCCTAGAATCCTTTTTGTGCCGGACGTGGTCTATGTTCTTTGTATCGTCATTGGTACTTCCTCCGTGATCATCGTAAAAAGGCTGATTTCTATTTCGTCTGAATTGGATCTAGAATATAAATTTATTCAACAGGATCTTATCGTGGCAAAACAAGTTCAGGAAAATTTATTTCCTGGAAAACTAAGTATTAAAGGAATTCGTTATGAAGTGATGAGGATTGCGCCCAATCATATAGGTGGGGACTTTTTTGATTTTGTACAACTCCGGGAAGGAAACACCGGGATTTTTCTTACGGACGTAGCGGGACATGGGATCGCTTCTGCTCTTGTTGCTTCTATGGTCAAGATTATGGTTTCTACGATGCCTTACATTTTGAAAGTACATCCTTCCCGTTTGATGGATTATATAGACGATTCTCTTCATAAACAATTTCAGTCTTATCACGCGTCTGCGATTTATATGTTTTTGGATTTTATTTCTAGGGAAGTTACGTTTTCAAATGCGGGACATCCGTATTTGATCCACGGTTCTTTTTCAAAAGAATTTCACGAAGTAGAAACAGAAGGCGCCATTTTAGGTTTTGGAATTAAAAAACCAATTGCGGGACAAGTCAAACTTCCTCTCGTCGAAAAGGATCGGTTTTTTTTATACACGGATGGTTTGATAGAAAACAAGAATCGAGAAGGAAAACTTCTTGGAACGGAAGGGCTGCTTGAAATATTGAATGCGAATCGATTTGAAAAAGATTTAGGCATCTTTAAGGCGAACGTACAAAAAACGGTCGAGAACTTTTTTGGAAACGTTGCTTTGGAAGACGATACACTTTTTTTGATCGTGGAAGTGGAGTAAAATAGAAATGAGTGAAAAATTAATCAGTATAACTAAAGAGGGGCAAATCGCAATTCTTACGATCCAAAGACCTTCCGCTTTGAATGCCCTCAATCGAGAAGTATTAACTCAAATCGGTCAGGAAGTGGATGCGCTTGAAAAAGATAAAAACATAAGAGTTTTAATTGTGACCGGTGAAGGTAAGGCGTTTGTTGCCGGAGCCGATATTGCCGAAATGAAAGACTTAAACGTTTCTCAAGGAGAGGAATTTTCTAAATTAGGAAATTCTGTATTCCAAAAATTGCATCAATCTAGAATCGTTTCGATCGCTGCGATCAACGGTTTTTCTCTTGGCGGAGGTTTGGAACTGGCTCTTGCCTGTGATATACGAATCGGTTCTGAAAAAGCGAAGTTGGGTTTACCGGAAGTTTCTCTGGGATTGATTCCAGGTTTTGGAGGTACACAAAGACTGGCCAGATTGATCGGCTATGCGAGGGCGATCGAACTTATTGTAACCGGAGAAATGATTTCTGCGGAAGAGGGTTATAGAATTGGAATTCTTAATAAACTCGTAAAAGAGGGAGAAAATATATTAGATTTTTCTAAATCGATTGCAAACTCGATTCTTAAAAAAGGACCTCAGGCGATTGAAAGAGTCAAAAAGACGATCCAACAGGGTTTAGATGTTTCTTTAAAGGAAGGAATTTCTATGGAAGAAAAGGCGTTTGGAGACTGTTTTGACGGCGGTCAATCCAAAGAAGGTATGGGCGCGTTTCTGGAAAAAAGACCGGCTCAATTTTAAGTGAGAGTTCCCACATTTTTGGAGTTAAACTGTAAAATCTCGATTTGTGAGAGTTCCCACATTTTCGGAGTTATAAAAAATTATGACTCAAAGTTTTCTGGCCAGAAAATAAGGGCTATCTATGGTCCGAAGCGATTTAAAAATCTATAAAATTACACAAAAAAATGTAGTTTGTGGGAACTAATACAATTTGCAGAATGATAGAAACCGTTACGTTGATATTTTGAAATCATGGATCATTCTTTTTTTGAAAAAATTCATGATCAAAAAAGATTCGCTTTTACACCAAACACACTTTAATTCATAAAAATAAAAAAACTTTTGCAATCGGATAAAAATGAAAGTGATCTTCTCCATGCTCAAGATGGGAATCAAATTACCCAAATCTAAAATTCTATTGATATTTAGTATCGCCTTATATGTTTCATACAACGTATATTCAAAGGATGTAGAAAAGATAACGATCTATGTGGACGAACATCCCCTACTTGTAGAAGTAGTAAATACTCCCGCAGACCGAGCTAGGGGGTTGATGTATCGAAAATCCATGGGAGAAAACGAAGGTATGCTTTTTGTTTTTGCAAAACCGGAATATTTGAGTTTTTGGATGAAAAATACTCAGATCCCTCTTAGTATCGCGTATTTTAACAGTGATCGAAGGATCACCGACATACATGATATGAAACCGAATCAAACGAAAGAATTGTATCATTCTAGCGAAAAAGCGTTGTATGCTTTGGAAGTAAATCAGGGTTGGTTTACTAAAAGAAAAATTGGCAAATACGGAGTGTTGAAAATTCCGGATCGGGTGAGGGCGGTTCAATAATCAACTTATTTTTGTAAATTTATCATAAATTTTGAATATTAAAAAATATGAATTGATGAACCCTAGGAGATTTTCCTAGGGCATTCCATGTTTTTTGTTTAGAGAGATTCGGAAACTAATTTTGCTTCTAAGTCGTTTAATGTTTTTGTATCTACAACTTTAGTGGATTTTAGTTTGCCTTGTTCCGCCATTTTTAAAATCGTTTTTGATCCTACCGTTTCCGAAGATACTACGATCTCTTCCAATTTGCCGTCTTTTTCAGCAAAGAATTTTCCGGGTTCGGCGCGAAACACAATCAGATTTTGAGAGTTACCTTCTTTTTCGAACTGAATGTCCAACCTTTTTCCGAAATCGGAATAACTCAGTAAAAGTTTTTCTCCGTTTTCCTCGTAGGCCTTAACGTACTTTCCATTTTCATCATATTCATTATAACCCACTGGATTATTACCGGACCAGAATTCGATTAAGTTAAATAGTATTAAATCGAAGAAAAATCCGACGAAATAAAGAATGCTGAAAGGAAAATACATGACAAGAGTTTTAATGAATTTAGCCAATAAACCGCTGCCAATATTAAAACCATCGTTTACTTCATACACTTTTTTAACGATTGCAAACTTACCGAAACAGTTTCCAAAAGAAACGAAAAGAATCATCGGCATAAGAATCGCTACAATAGCCTTACGAAATTTGTTTTGTTGCATGAAAGGACAACTCCTTGATCGAATTTTTGAAAATTGAATCCTTTCCTTAAAATTATGCAAGGTTTTTCTTTTTTTAAAAAGGAAATTCGAATTAGCGCTTACGGATCATCGTGGCATATTTCCTTGACCTGAGTTGCGTTTGAAAAAAGATAGAGGGAACATCGGGAGCGAAGGATTTGCTTTTTCCTACTTTAGAATTTTTCGTATTTTTTATCTTCGTATTCCTGGTTTATTGGTATTTCATTCCGTATTTCTTCGGAAAAGATACAAGGTCTCTTACTCTCACACATTTTTTTTTACTCGTAGTCAGTTATTATTTTTATATGAGTTGGGATTGGAGATTCGGTGGTTTGATACTACTTTCCACAGTCATCGATTTTATACTCGCCGATAGAATCCATTCATCCCAAAATCAAAGAATCAGATGGATACTGATTACTATCAGTTTGGTTTTGAATCTTGTATTCATTTTAGGTTTTTTCAAATATTATAATTTTTTTGCGGACTCTATCAATTTATTTCTTGGAAGTTTCGGTGTGAAGAATGCGCTTCCGGTTTTGCACATCATCCTTCCAGTGGGAATTTCTTTTTATACGTTTCAGTCTTTGAGTTATACGATCGACGTTTATCGCAGACAGATTCTTCCCGAAAAAAGTTTTTTAAGATTTGCTTTGTTCGTTTCTTTTTTTCCTCAACTCGTTGCAGGTCCTATTGTAACCGCAAAAACTTTTTTACCTCAGTTAAATACGATTAAAAATCTGACCGAAATTCGATTTAGAAAAGCGATTCGCTATTTTATATTAGGTTATATTAAGAAAGTAGTAATTTCGGATAACGCGGCTCCGATCGTGGAAAAAATTTTTGCAGATCCCACAAGTTTTGGAACCGTGGCTCTTTGGTTGGCGGTTACTTTATTTCTCATTCAAATATATTGCGATTTTAGCGGTTATACCGATATGGCTTACGCTTCCGCGTTGTTGTTAGGTTACGAACTTCCTGAAAATTTCCGTATGCCTTTTATTGCAAGAAGTGTTACCGAACACTGGAGAAGATGGCATATCACTCTTTCTACCTGGCTTAGGGATTACGTATATATTTCTCTGGGAGGAAATCGGGCGGGGGCATTTCGACATAGATTTAATCTTTGGTTTACTATGTTCGTAGCCGGTTTTTGGCACGGAGCCGCTTGGACGTTTATCATCTGGGGAAGTTGTCAGGGGACTATCTTATTGATAGAAGCGATCTATGGAAGTTTCAAAGAAAAACATTTTCCCAATTTACAGATCCTTCCGGAAAGAATTTTGGCTCCAATCCAAATTTTTCTGACCTGTTTCATTTCGGTAACGGTAGCAACTTGGTTTAGAGCGGAATCCGTCTCTAAAGGGTGGATCATGTGGAAGAAGATGTTTTTCTTTAACGAAGGAGGTTTACGTCCCTATATGTTAAAGACTGGAATTCCGGTTATACTTTGTGTGATCGTAGGACATTGGTTAGGTTATGTGATCTTTGAAAAAAAGAAAGAATGGAACCCTCCCGTTTGGCTTGAGTTTTCCTTTTATCCTGTGATTGCCGTAGGTTTGGCTCTTTTGACTCCGGATCTGGAACTTCCTTTTATCTACTTTCAATTTTGATTATGGAATCAATTCGTTTAATCAGAGTTTTATTAATGCGAATGACTCTAGTTCTACACTTATAAATGAATACCTATAAAAATCCTTCTCGACAAACATTCATTCTATGTCGACTCTGATCCCGATATGTCCGGCAATCCAGACAAACAACCCAGAAGTCATAGATACCATCCCGGAGTTTACGCGGACTATATCATACAAATTGAATTTGGTTTAATCACTCTTCATGCAAAAATAGGAAATATTTCCGAAACCGGAATTTGTCTGATTTTAAACGGAGAAGATTTGAATATGACTGAATCGGTTTACGGTTCGGTTATCGAAAAAAAATCCGGAAAACGTCTCGAATTTGAAGGTGACATTATATGGGCCGAAGAAGAAACGATCGACGATAAGATACGATTTGTCTACGGTCTTAAATTTAGAGAACCTCTCATTTTGACCGAATCCCTGGTTTTGATCAATCTTTCCTTACAGGATCCGTGACTTGTAACCTTTCATTTTAAGTTTCCGGATTGCCATATTCGGTTCTTCGAGGATCTTTGAATCATGGATTCTTCTACAAAAAAGGAACAAAAACAAATTGTTCCTAAAAAGCCTACTTTAAGAGAGATCGAAATCGGTCTACTCAAGAAGATCAAAGAAGGGGACGATGAAGCGTATATTCAACTTGTCAGTCCGTTCCGAGAAAGACTTTATCGTAAGGCGATTTCGATGGTAAAAGACGGAGACGACGCGGAAGACATCGTTCAAGACGCTCTCATTTCCGGTTACAGATCCATTCGTAATTTTAGAGCGGATTCCGGGGTTTACACCTGGCTTTATCGGATTGTAGTTAACAAATCCAAGGATATGTTAGCGAAACGAAAACGAGCTAAAGAAAATTCTATGGATGATAAAGAATATCAGGTGACGGACGATCGCTTGGGGTTCGAAAAAAAAATTGAACTTAGTGATGAATCCAACTATCTAATTAGCAAAATCAACGGCTTGGAAGATCTCTATAAAGAGGTAATCGAACTCAGATACTTTGAGGAAATGTCCTACGCGCAAATTGCGGAAGTTCTGGGAACGAATGTAGGAACCGTAAAGAGTAGACTCTTTAAGGCTAAAGAATTCTTAAAACATTTGATTCTACAAGACGGTAAGGGTGAAGGATACTTTAGGTAAAAAAAATGGAAAAATTACATTCAAAATTTAGAATTCCGCTTTTCCTTCGAAAGGAAGACGGAGATCTACTTAAAATTGAAAATTCGCTTGTAAAAACTATGTCTGAACTTAGGGACAAGGAGTTGAGTCATATTAATTTGAGTCAGGAATTTTCGATTCGATTGAAAAATCAGCTCAAAGCCGTTCAACTCGAACCTGAAAATGGATGGAAAAGAATTTGGGAAAATGTTCTTTCCAATCGAGGTTTACAGTTTTCGTTTTCGGGTGTTTTGGTATTTGCAATTGTATTCATAACTTATAATCGAATCCAAAGTTCTGTTATAGAAAATCAATCGGAAAGGGCTGGTACTTTATTTGGACAATCAGAAACCGGAAATTTTCAGGACATTCCTTCTTCTGGTAAGTTTCAATCCGAGTTAAAGGAAGAACTTCTCAAACAAATTTCTTCTACTTCTGAATCCAGAAAAACGATTTTATCTCTTCGGAAATATTTTTTTGAAAGAGGGGATATTCGGATTGTAGAAGAATTGGATCGAATTTTAGAACAGACTAACAATCCATAAACGTGATCAAATATAATGACGTATAACGTTATTTTTTATAAAATTAATCTAATATTAGATTTTTTTCTCTGAATTCACATAATTAAAGTATAAATTATTTAATAAGTACTTTATTATATAGTCTGAGTAGGTCAAACAAAGAATCACTTCTTGTCAATAGAATTGTTGAAATTTTTACATAGTGGAGATGAGCTAAATTACTTCAATCGACCGTTGTAATGTAACGGAAACAGATGGGGAATTGAACTCTATTGATTTAAAGACAGTGATTTTCAATTGAATATAACGTGAATAAACGCGAAAGGGATCGATGAATGAACTAAAGCACAACGCTTCCTCAAACTCAATGCATCGCTCCCTGAACTCAGCAAAACGCTTTTTACGAAAGCGTTAACTCAGCAAACGCTCTCTACCATAACCTTACCCACAAGTTGAATAGGATTTTAGAATCATAAAGCTCAAAAACGCACATTTTTCAAGTGTTCCGACAAGAATGAGTCTTTTTACTTGCAAAAAGCATGTTTTTCTGATAGAGAAAAGTCTTCCGAATTTCTCCACCTCCACCCCCACCCAAAAATAAGGGCGGGAACTCAGTTTTACAGAGGATTTGTCGTAATTCCCACAAGATTTAATATTGAAATCTAAATACTTGTGGGTAAGGTTATGGCTCTCTACGGGTCGCGTTTTAGGTCGTTCGAAGTAACTCAGCGTCTCGCTTCTACGGTCGCTCGACAGGTCGCGTTATTGGTATTTTATAAAAATTGAATCTGATTCTGGAATTTCACAATAACTTGACTAGAGCTAAGAGCCCGGTCCGGCTGCCTGTGGCAAGCCGGATTCGCCCTGGTTTTCTTACACCTGCTCACGTTAATGTAGTTTTGTTTTATTGTTTTTGAATATTATTGTAATTTAAAGTGTTTAATTGGGGCGAGGTTGTAAATTAGGGACGGCTTAAAGTTCGCTCCAAAACCAGAATATGCGAGAATTCCTACAAATCTTGTTATTGAAAAAAAACGTACAACCGATGAAATGCGTTTTATATCCGAAAAATTGAAATCGATAAATTTTTAAAATAGGATTTTAGCCGATGCCAAAACCGATTCGTTATTCTTACAGTTATTTACAAAAAGTCGCTTGGGGAGATATGGATGCGTTTGGGCATGTCAATCACGTGGTTTATGCAAAGTATTTTGAAAATGCAAGGGCAAATTATTTCACCGATTTAAAACTATGGGACACTCCGGATACGTCTTCGCAGACAGGTCCGGTCATTACACACATTCAAGTGGAATATAGAAAACAAGTTCGTTATCCGGATACGTTGGAAATTACGATGCAGGTGGATTCTGTTTCTTCTCGTTCTTTTAAAATTTCATGTACGATGTGGAACCAAGAAGGGGATTGTGTGGCGACCGCAAGCGGGGAGTTTCTTTGGCTGAACTTTGTAACTCAGAAACCGACTCAACTTCCTGAAATCTACAAAAGTTTATTTGTTCAAAGTCGCGTTTGAATTTTACTTTTTCAATGATGACTTGAAAATGATCCATTTTTTAATTTGTAAGAGTTCCCACATTTTCAAAATTGAATTGCAAATTTTCTGAAACTGAACTTGTGAGAAATAGCAAAAAACGACTTGCCAATCCGCTTTTACAGAAAAACTTCAAAACCCATGTGTGATACTTTTGTTGCCACTCCTTCATTTACTGGAACCAGTTCTATGATTTTTGGAAAAAATTCAGATAGAGAACCAAACGAGGCACAGTCCCTTTTGAGAGTTCCGGCCAGATCCAAAGAGTCTAAGACGTTTTGTACTTATATCCAAGTTCCAGGAGCAAAACAAACTCAGGAAGTGATTCTATCAAAACCATTTCAGATGTGGGGCGCTGAGATGGGAGCCAATGAGTCTGGTGTGGTGATCGGAAACGAAGCGGTCTTTACAAAAATTCCTTTTGAAAAGAAAAATCAAGGATTGACCGGTATGGATCTGCTTAGACTTGCATTGGAAAGAAGTAAGGATGCAGAAACAGCAAGAGAAACCATCCTTCAATTTTTGGAAAAATTTGGCCAAGACGCTTGTGGTGGTTATACAAATCCTTCTTTTTATTATCATAATAGTTTTATAATCGCCGATTTTAAAAATGCGTTCGTATTGGAAACCGCAGGAAAATTCTGGGCTTGGAAAAAGATAGAAGGTTTTTATTCTATCTCCAACGGGTTGACTCTTGAAGATAACTACGATGCGATTCACCCTAACGCGATCGATTTCGCTTATCAAAATGGATGGACAAAAAAAGGAAAACAGTTCTCGTTTCGAGCCTCGTTTTCCGATTCCTTTTTTACTTTTTTCAGTAAGTGTAAGGTTCGAAGAAAGATCACTTCCGATTTAGGCACGGATCAAAAAGGAAATTTAGGTCCAAGAGAAGCGATGGAAATACTGAGACAGGAAGGAGAGCCGGGAACTACCAAACCATTTCTTCCTTCTAGATCCAATATGGGTTCGGTTTGTCTTCACGCGACCGGTCCGATTACGCCTAACGGTACCACAGGTTCTATGGTAGCCCAACTGAATCCGGACGTTTCCCAAAATCGTTTTTGGTTTACCGGAACTTCCATTCCCTCGATTTCGCTTTTTATTCCGGCTGGTTTTTCAGGAACGAGTTTTTTGGAAAAAAATTTCGAACAACCGGGAGCGGCGTTCGATACTTCTCTTTGGTGGACTCACGAAAAATTCTACCGGAAAATACAGGGATTTTATCCGGAGGCAAAACGTGCGGTTCAACAAAGGATTCTTGATTTAGAGAATTTGTGGTTTGAAGAATCGAATCGGATTCTAAAAAAGAAGAAAGGGAAAAAAACTTTAGACACGTTAAGCGAAACTGCAATCCACACAACGTTGCAGGAATATCGTATTTGGAACAGCTCTTTGTTAAACGAACTCAAAAGTAAAAATCGGCAACGAACATTTGCTCCTTTTTACAATTTGCAGTGGTCCGTTTGGAATTCCAAAGTGGGTATCAGTGTTTCTTAGAGTTTGCCTTTCGAATTCTCATATTGACCAGTTCCACTCCGAGAGAGAATGCCATGGAAAAATAAACGTAACCTTTTGGAATATGAAAGTGCAATCCGTCCGCAAATAACATCGCTCCGATCATAATCAAAAAAGAAAGAGCTAAAATTTTCATAGAAGGATGTTCGTTGATAAAATCGCTGACAGTTCCGGAAAATATAAGCATCACAACCATGGAAAGGATAACCGCGGCAACCATAACTTGAAACTGGCCCGAAAGTCCGACCGCTGTCACAATCGAATCCACGGAAAAAATAATATCTAGAAGAATCAATTGAGCGATCACACTCCAGAAAGAAATTTTTTCCTTCTTAGATTTAGAATGATCTTCGTCGATACTTTCCACCTTACCGTGTATTTCGCTTGTACTTTTTGCGATTAAAAACAAACCACCTCCGAGCATGATCAAGTCTCTGCCTGAGATTGCAAAATTTGCAATTGTAAAAAAGGGAGCCGTTAAGGATGCGATCCAACTAACTGCGAATAACAGAGCGATTCTAAAACCCAAGGCTAAAGTAAGACCTAAACTTCTTGCTTGATTTTGTTTATTTTTAGGAAGTTTTCCGGAAACGATCGAAAGAAAAACAATATTGTCGATCCCTAGAACAATTTCCATGAGAGTAAGAGTAAGAATTGCAACAACTTTATCGAGAGAAAGTAATTCCATCCTTGCAGTTAATTTTTCGAAAAGGAATAAATCAATCGATTTACAAAGAAACTTAAGAAGGCATACTGTAGGTATGGAGTTTCTTCCGGAAAGTTTTAAAACGAGAGAAGCGTTCGGAATTCATTTGAGGGGAAAGAACATTCTTACTTATTTACCTCCTCGTCTCAGTCTTTTGGTTTTTTTAAGACATTCAGGATGTATTTTTGTTAAGGAGGCGGTTGCTGATTTGAAGGAGATGTTTGAAAGTTCTCTTTCTTTTCCTTCGATCTTATTTTTTTTTCCTGAAGATTTAAAAAACTGCGAAAAATTTTTTAAAGAAGTTTGGAAGGATGCTTGTGTGGTTTCCGATCCGAATACTGAATTTTATCAAGACTTGGGATTACAAAATGCAAATTTAATCCAACTTGTTGGCCCCGAAGTATGGATGGGAATTGCAAGGGCTACTCTTAAAGGACATTTTTATGGAATTCCCGGAAGTAATCCTTTGCAGATGCCTGGAGTATTTCTTGTAGTTCAGGATCGTATCGTATGGGAACATAGATACAGACATATAGGAGATCATCCCGATTGGAAAAATCTTCCCGGAATCACTCTTATACCGGGACCGGAATTTGGACCTGGGGTTTTACCCGCTTAGTTTAACGAACGACCGTCACCGAACAAGTAGCGTGATGAACGATTCGATCGGAAACGGAACCTACTAAAAATCTTCCTACTGCGGAAAGTCCTCTCGAACCGATTACAATCATATCATAATTTCCTTTTGTAGCCGTTTCTACGATTGTATCTGCTGGATAACCTTCTAGAACCAAACGGTCCCATTTGATTTCTGGGGATTCATCTAAAGGAGAATGAATCTTTTCGAATCTTTGTTCCGAGATCCATTTTACTCTGTCCTTTCCTTCGGGAGCTTTTTCATAATAACCTGGAAGAGGACCGAATTCCTCTATCACTTCTAAGATCGTGAGGTTTGCGTTTGCCGCTTTTGCGATCGCAATTCCCATTTCCAAAGCTTTTTTAGAACTTTCCGAACCGTCTACAGGGACTAAAATTTTTTTGATAAATCTTTGCATGTACTTTCTCTTTGCCAAAGAGTGTATCCTTCTCAAGTTGGTTTTCCAATCAAAAAATCTTAAAATTTAGGTTGGTACGATTTAATTTTGATTTATCGGAGAATTTTGATTTTATAAATGACTTAGACAAAAAAATTGCAAATCAATTAGCTTGCGATCATGGAACAAAAAACGGAACTAGATCGTATATTCCTAAATTCTTATTTAACATATAAGAATCTAGGAGATCCAAAAGATTTAATCGAACAGGCGGCGTTTTGGATTGGTAGAATTGCGGTGCGCAAGTATTCCCTTGGCGAAGACGAGAGAAGCGAAGTTCTACTCAAGTTCATTCAAAAAATAGAATATTTTTCTAAATTATACGAAACTAAAAAATTCAATAATTTTTCGGCGTTTGGGATCGTGTTTTTAAAACATCTCGTTTTGAATCAATGGAAAAAGGAAATCAATTCTTTAAAAAAAAATCCTATTTTTTTGGAACCGGATAGTTTGCCTGGATCTGTGGTTTACGAGCCAGACTATGATTGTGAACCTTCACCGCATAAAATTTTCTTACAGGAAATTTTACAAAATTTAGATCCGAGAGGAGTTTTGATCTTTAAGCTCAAACACAATCTGTTTTTGGAAAGAAAGGATATTCTACTTTTGAAAAGTATTCTTGCTTCGTCCGGAAATTCGATTCGGGATTTTTTAAAAGAAAAGGCGGAAAAAACATCTTCCGTTCGATGTAAAGAAATTACGATTTTAGAAAAGATGGAAGTCACACATCAATTGATTTTTTCTAATCGAAAAAACGCGGCGAACTTCTCTTCTCAAAAGAAACTGAAACTCAGAAAAAAACTTTTAAGACCAGAAATCATTTATACTTATGAAGAGATTTCCAATTGGTTTGATTGGAAATGTTCCGTGATCAAAAGATTATATCTACAAACCATGAACTCTTTAAAGAATTCTGGTGGTATTCAATTCAATTTCAAAGGAAATAAATCGAAGGCGTCTTACTGATTTGAATCACTTAACGTGAGTAAGGCGTAAAAAAACCAGGGCGAATCCGGCTTGCCACAGGCAGCCGGACCGGGCTCTTAGCTCTGGTCAAGTTATTGTGAAATTCCAGAATCAGATTCAATTTTTATAAAATACCAATAACTTGATCCCACAACGCGACCCATAGGAAAGCGTTGTGCTGAGTTTCGAACGCGACCTGCAGAGCGACCCTTAGGGAGCGATGCATTGAGTTTGAGGAAAGCGTTGTGCTGAGTTTCGAACGCGATCCGTAGAGAGCCATAACCTTACCCACAAGTTGAATAAGATTTTAGAATCATAAGGCTCAAAAACGCACATTTTTCAAGTGTTCCGACAAGAATGAGTCTTTTTACTTGCAAAAAGCATGTTTTTCTGATAGAGAAAAGTCTTCCGAATTTCTCCACCTCCGCCCCCACCCAAAAATAAGGGTGGGAACTCAGTTTTACAGAGGATTTGTCGTAATTCCCACAGATTTAATATTGAAATCTAAATACTTGTGGGTAAGGTTATGGTAGAGAGCGTTTTACTGAGTTCAAGAAGTGAGACGCTGAGTTTCCAGAGCGACCCTTAGGAGCGATGCATTGAGTTTGAGAAAGCGTTGTGCTGAGTTCATTCCTTTTACGTTCATTCACGTTATTTTACATTTTCAAAGTCTGGTCGTAACACCTCTAAATTTCCCACATTGATTACTCGAACGCATGAAAATAGTATTAGAAAATGAATAGGTGATTTTACAAAGACTCAGAAATTTTCAAAAAATTATATCTAACTTGAAATCGTTGGCTTTTTTGTGTGAGATCCCACATTTTAAATTTTGAAATAGTCTTAACGTGAGTAGATCATAACGAATCCATGATTCTGAAAAAAGTTAGAATCTGAACTTTACAGATCGATTCGGGAACTACCACAATTTATAAAATAGAAGTTTATAACAATTGAATCTGTCTCAGTGTGGGAACTATTACAAAACTTATGTTTATCTGTAAAATTATGTGGGAGCTCTCACAAATCACGATTTTATGAGTAAATTCTAAAATTGTAGGAACTCATACTCTAAGAAAATTTTACTCAGCCAGAACTCACTTTAAAATGGGATTTAAATTTTGATGACAGCTGTAAAACAGCGGTTTTGTGCAAAAACCAGATGGGCGATGATTCTTTTTGTATTTTATAGTAGTTCCCACAATTTTCAAAGTCCAACTGGTAAATCCACGATTTGTAAGAGTTCCCACATCAAAATTGACCTAAGATTTTCTTATGTACTGCTTACGTTAACTTAAGTTGGATCTCTAAAAACTATTCATTTTTTAAAATGGTGAGCATACTATCTAAAAAATTTTGTTTCAGAGTTTTATATTTTAAACTTGGTTCGGATTCTAAGTTTTTAAAGAAATTTTTTCTAAGGAGTAGTTACTGAAAAAGAACTTTATGTAGGTCTTTTGGTTTTTAAAGACTTAAAAAATGCAATAAACTCTTACGTTTTACTTTTTTATGAAAAAATTAAGTTTTCTAAATAAGATTTCTAACTATCGAACTCGTTTTTCATTTTGTGAAAATAAAGTAAAAAATAATTTTCGGAAGATACTTTTCTTTCGGAGTAGTATAAAAAAATGAGTTCAGTAGATAGTTTGTAAATGGAAAACATTTATATTCTAACTCGATTTAATCAGTAGAGTACATTATGAATCAATTTGAATCTAAAAAGCTGCGATGGAAATTAACGATAGGTTTGGAGTTATTGACTTCAATTTTGGCGGTTCCTTTGGCGGTTTTGTTCGTAATTTCTGCCGGAGGTTACGATTTCAATCAATCGATAGGGTTGATTATTTCTTCCACGATTTCTTTGACCACTTCGTTTGTGGTTCCTTCCGTTCGTTTTGTGATCCTTGGGAAACTTTTAAAAAACTTAGAAGATAAAAATTGGTTTGTTTTAAATTCCAAAGAAAAATCCGAAATTAAAATTAAAATTCTCAACTTTCCTCTTTATAATTCTTGGTTTTATATGATTCAGTGGAGTTACGGAATCTTTGCCGCTTGGAGAATTATGCATTTATTTTTTGTTCCGAAAACGATCGAGTCTCTTCCGTTTGCTTTTTTGCCTGCAATCATTTATCCAGTTTTAGGAGTTTCTCATTTCTTTTTAACGGAATCCACACTTGTGGCTCTTTTAGAATCTGATCGTTTGGGTGACGTTTATACCGATCCCAAAAAAATAAAAACCGTCGGAATTCATACAAGAATTTTCAGCACGATTTCTGCGATCGCTATTCTTCCAATTGTAATTTTAGGTTATCTTCTATTTGAAGAAACTTCCGGCTGGATCAAGTTAGGCGATGTTACAATTCCATTGATTCTTACTCTGATGTTTATGTTGATTGCAGTTGGGGTTGCGTCTTTTCAGCTTTCTTATACGATCCGAAGAAATTCAGAAAACATGATTCAAATTTTTGCAAAGATGTCGGATGGAAATTTAACTCAGGTTCTTCCTACCGTTTCCAGTGACGAATTAGGTTCTAATACCAGAGCCTTAAGCGACTTTGTTAAGCGACTTCGTATTATTGTAAAAAGGGTTTCTAAGGAAGCGATTAAACTTTCCGAAAGTTCTAAAACTTTAGGAGAAAATACGAGTGAGTTATCTAGAAAGATGGAAGATCAGGCGGCCTCTTCCGAAGAGATGAGTTCGGCGGTTGAGGAAATTTCGGCTTCGATTCATTCTACTGCTTCTCGAGCAGAAAGCCAAACTCTGATTGCTAAAAAAGCGCAAACTTCTCTCGCGGAATTAGAAGGAAGGATTCGCCAGGTTCACTCCGCTCTTGTGGAAACCAAAGCAGACGCGGATCGAATGAAAGGTGAAACTAAAAGTGGAGAAGAAGCTTTGAAGGGAACTCAAAAAGCGATGGAAGCAATCGATGAAAGTACTACAAAGATGGGCGCCACCGTAAACGTGATCAGAGAGATTACAGATAGAATCGGTCTTCTTTCTTTGAACGCTTCGATTGAAGCGGCAAGAGCGGGTGAGGCCGGAAAAGGTTTTGCGGTTGTAGCACAAGAGATTGCAAAACTAGGAGAACAGACTCAAGAGAATGCTAAAAGAATTACTTCAGCGATTTCGGAAGCTTTGAACGCCACAAAAAGCGGTAGAGAAGTGATCGAGTCTATGCAGACCGTTTTTCAAAGAATCGGAAATACTGTAGGCACTACTCTGGATCGTATTTCGGAAGTAGCGTTACTTTCCGATTCTCAGTTAACCGCGAGTGATCAGGTAAAATCCGCGTTTACTGAATTTTCTATCTCTTCGGACGAAATTAGAAACCATACTCAAGAACAGGCTAGAACTTCTGAAGAGTTTTCAAAAACGATCGTTTCGATTTCTGAAACGACTGAGTTTTTAAATAGTGTGGTCACTCAGATTGACGAATTGTCTATTCGTTTAAATGAACAAGCAGACAAACTGAAATCGGAGATGGATTTTTTTGAAACTTGAGTTATTTTTTAGAAAATTGATGACAGAAGATGCTCTTTTTTTTCTTCTAAAAATAATAATTGATCCATATTTTAGAAAATTAAAATATACTTTTTGTTTAAAGAATTCAAAAAATAGAATATTCTGAAAATTAAGAGTCTATTTCAATACCTATCTATACATTAGAGTATCATAACTTTTGAAAATAAGCTTCCTTTTGAGGACGAAATTTTATGTATCCTATGTAGTTATTGAATAATATTTTAACGTGATCAGGGCGTAATGCGAAAAGGATCGATGAATGAACTCAACACAATGCTCTCTATGAATCGCGTTAACTCAGCAAAACGCTTTCCTAAGGGTCGCGTTTTAGGATCAAGTTATTGGTATTTTATGAAAATTGAATCTGATTCTGTAGTTTCACAATAACTTGACCGAAGCTAAAGAGCCTGGTCCGGCTGCCTGTGGCAAGCCGGATTCGCCCTGGTTTTTTTACGTCGAACTCACGTTATTTTAAGTTTTTGGTCTTTTTGAATTTTGTTTTTAGAAAAGTTGTATAAGTTTTATCTGGATTTTCTTTCTAATTTGAATTTTAAATGTGATCGGGTGGTAGGCCATTCACTTGAGATGATACTGTAAACGGCTGTGTCTCTCAGAGTTCCGTTTGGCATAGTTCTATGATTACGTAAGATTCCGTCTAAAGTTGCTCCTAATCTTTCTATGGCTTTTCTTGAATTTTGATTGAGTCTATGCGTTCTAAATTCTACGGCGATACAATCTAAATTCTCAAATGCATGTTCTAAAAGAAGAAATTTACATTCTGTATTTACAAATGTTTTTTGGTATTCTTTAGAATACCAAGTCGAACCTATTTCAAGTCGTTTATCCGTTTTTTCTATGTTCATATAACGTGTACTTCCGATGATTTTTCCATCGACTTTACTTTGTACAACAAAAGGAAGTGAACTTTTTTCTTTTTCTTCTGTCAGAGCCTTTTCGATCCACTGTTTCATAGCTTCAGGAGAAGGTACTAACGTGAACCAAAGTTTCCATAGTTCTCCGTCTAACACTGCTTTAGTTAATGTTTCACAATGTTCCATCTTGAGAGGATGAAGTTCTACATGGTTTCCGATCAGTGAAATAGGTTCAGGGGGAAAGTGATGTTTCATTTTTGAATTTTGTTTTGAACTTGTCTCAAAAACTCCAAAGATACAAACGATAATTCTTTAGAAGTTTCTGATAAATTCTGTAGCTCCTACAGAAGACCGCACAGTCTGGAGGATATTTGCGAATTTTTCTAATCGTTTTTTATATCATCAAATATTTGTAAATTTTAGGTTTTAGAACAAGTTCTTTGTTGAAATTGAAAATTTATAAAGATTATTCAAAATTTACAAGTAGATTTTAGTGAATCATAAAAGTAGAACATTTTGTTGAGTTCAGTGAGCAAGACATTTTCGTTTTACAAAATTGTGGGAACTACTACTTTTAATGTGGGTTCGGTATAAGAAATAATTTTCTAAAAGTATGAGTTCCTACAATTTTAGAATTTACTCATAAAATCATGATTTACCGGAGTTCTCACATCATTTTACAGACAAACCTAAGTTTTGTAATAGTTCCCACACTTGAATACTACAGTTATAAACTTCTATTTTATAAATTGTAGTAGTTCTTACGGATTACGTCTGTTTTTATCTTTTTTGCGATTTTAAATCATACTTTTCTGAACGAAATTTTGCAGTAGTTCCTACATTTTAGGAATCGATCTGTAAGGTTCAGATTTCAACTTTTTTCAGAATCACGAGTGCTTACGCTCTGCTCACGTTACTTTTAGAAAATTCTTTCTCATTTTTTTAAATCGAGTTCACGTTTTCTAATATTAGAAAAACAAATATTATCTGCTCACTTTACCCATCCCTATAAGATAGAATACCTTAAATGTTGTGATAAAAAATCGATTAACGAGTGTCCAATGCTAAAGCGATTATTATGCTGCGATCCATAACCAACCCCACAAGTATTTGGATTTCAATATGAATCTGTAGGAATTACGACAATCCTCTGTAAAAACTTTCACTTGCAACGCGATTCATAGAGAGCGTTGTGTTGAGTTTCCAACGCGATCCATAGAGAGCCATAACCTTACCCACAAATATTTAGATTTCAATATTAAATCTTGTGGGAATTACGACAAATCCTCTGTAAAACTGAGTTCCCACCCTTATTTTTGGGTGGGGGTGGAGGTGGAGAAATTCGGAAGACTTTTCTCTATCAGAAAAACATGCTTTTTGCAAGTAAAAAGACTCATTCTTGTCGGAACACTTGAAAAATGTGCGTTTTTGAGCCTTCTTATTCTAAAATCCTATTCAACTTGTGGGTAAGGTTATGATAGAGAGCTTTGTATGAGCTTTTCCTAATTTTGGTGGCAACTCAATGAATTGCTTTCCATGGGGCGCAATTCAGGTGGAGAAGTTCGGAAGATTTTTATCTATTAGAAAAACATACTTTTTGCAAGTAACAAACCTCATTCTTGTCGGAATACTTGAAAAATGTGCGTTTTGCTTGAGTTCAATTTTGATTCTAAAATCCTGTGTGGTTGGTCATGATAGAGAGCCGCACCTGAGTTTGAAAAATTCCGAAGGAAATTGGAGCAGAAAGTGCGGTCCGGCAACTCCCAAACCTTTTAACGCTGAATTTACGGGATTGATATGTAAAAACGATTAATTGGTTCTCTGTTATATAGTTCCGGGTAAAAATCAATCTTCCGAATAATATTTACTAGATGCTTCTTTCAAAAATTTTTTTTCTTTTCTGGAAAGAGAATTCATACCGGATTTGGAAATTTTATCTAGTAATTGATCCACTTCTTCCCTGACGTGAATTTTACGATTCATTTCTTCTTGCCATTTTTTCATCTTTCTTTTTTGAAGATAACGACTGAGAGATAATGAAGCAGGAATTTTAGATTTTAGTTTATTATAATAAAAGAAATAAACCGCTCCACCGATCGCTCCTCCCAAATGAGCCATGTGTGCGATGTTGCTACCCGAGCCGGAAAACGCAATGATGAGCATAAGAATTACAACCATATACTTCGCTTTGAGGGGAAAAAAGCCCATAAAAAGAAGTTCCTGGTTAGGCCAGATCAAAGCGAAGGCGATCAAAAGACCATAAATTCCACCAGAGGCGCCGATGATAGTACCTTGATGAAATCCAACGTTATGCAAAATCCAAGGAAAAAAACCTCCCATAAAACAAGAGAATAGATAAAACTTCAAAAAATTTCTACTACCCCAGTAACTTTCCAGTACCGAACCAAACATCCAAAGAGAAAACATGTTGAATAAGATATGAAAGAAATTTTGAACCGAATGTAGGAATGCGTATGTCAGAAATTGCCAAATAAAAAAACGGTGAGTGATCATATCGGAAGTCATTCCAAAATAAAGAGTTAAGTAATCTCCTACCGTCCAGGAAAGTAGAAGTTGAACCGCAAAGACGCTCCCGTTTAAAATCAATAAGGTGCGGACTACTGGAGTCAGCTCCGGACCGATTCGATTGTAGATTCCTGTCATAGAAGAACATGATTTCTCTTCGGAATCCAAAGACAACCGTAAAACGGAATTTCTTGTTTCTCTTCTCTTTGACAGAAAATTTCGGAAGTTAAATACTGGGCCGGATATGATCGTTCAGTTATACGGAACCAGAGGTTCGATTCCTTCTCCTCTCCGCACCAAAGAATACATTCAAAAAGTGACTCAGATTTTGGAAATCGTCCGAGACAAGGGTCCAGAAGTTCTTACCAATATTCAAAAATTTATTTCTAATTTGCCTACCTATTTATCCCACGTAGTAGGCGGGAATACTACCTGCGTTTCGGTCACAACTTCTTCCGGAAAAAGATTGGTTTTTGATTGTGGAACCGGACTTAGAATTTTAGGGGACGAGTTGATGCGGAAAGAATTTCAGAACGGAGAAGGAAAGCTTTCTTTATTTTTTTCGCATACTCATTGGGATCATATCCAAGGAATTCCATTTTTTAAACCGATCTATATACCCGGAAATGAATTTCATTTTTATTCACCTTTTCCGGATCTGCAGGAGCGTTTAGAAAAACAACATTCTCCCGAATACTTTCCCATCCCATTTTCCGGACTTGCTTCCACGAAAATCTTTACCTGTCTGAATCCGGGCGAAACGTTGGATTTGGAAGTGGATTGTAGGATCAGTTTTTATCCTCTCAAACACCCGGGCGGGTCGTATGCCTACCGAGTGGAGGAAAAAGGAAAGGTATTTATTTTTGCTACGGACGCGGAGTTTACAGGGGAGGATTTCGATTCTATTTCGGAGATGAAACCTTTCTTTGAAAACGCAGACTTACTCGTTTTAGATGCCCAATATACTTTGGACGAATCCTTCCAAAAATTTGACTGGGGACATACATCCTACACGATGGCCGTAAACTGTGCGGTCGCCTGGAATGTGAAAACTCTCGTATTGACCCATCACGAACCCGTTTATTCGGATGACGTGTTGGATCTCATTCTGGAGGAAGCTAAGGCACACTCGGTTTCGCTCGGTAACTCTTCCATGAAAATAGAACTCGCCGTCGAAGGAAACGTATATAAATTAATATGAAAAGTATCGGACTTCATAGAACTTCTAAAACCTTGCTCGTCATAGCCCTCTTAGGAGGACTTTTTTTTGGTTATATTCTTTCGGAGGTGGACGAAGGAGGAGAACTCGCGATGCTTGCTTCTTACCAACCTACAACTCCTACTAGACTCTACGACATCAATGGAGTTGTATTCGCGGAACTTTATAAACACAAACAACAGCTATTGAAATACCAAGATATTCCGCCTCACGTTGTGCAGGCGTTTTTATCCGTGGAAGACAATAACTTTTTCAATCACTTTGGGATCGACTTTATGGCGATACTTAGAGCCGGGATCGTAAACGTGATTTCGGGTAGAATCAAACAGGGAGGTTCTACTCTTACGCAGCAGCTCGCCAAAACGGTTTTACAAAATAGAAAAAGATCCTTTGCGAGAAAATTTATAGAAGCGTTGTTTACCCTTCAGATAGAACAGGAATATTCAAAAGAAGAAATATTAGAAATTTATTTTAATCTAATTTATTTGGGACACGGAACCACTGGGCTGGCTTCCGCCGCGGATGTATATTTTCAGAAAGACGTAAGCGACTTGGACGTAGCCGAAGCGGCGCTTCTTGCCAGATTGCCTAAGGCTCCCGTAAAATATTCCCCCTTTAAAAATCCGGCCATTTCCAAAGGTGCACATTTAAGTGTTCTAAGGCTTATGGCGGAACAAGGTTATATCCCCGCGGATAGGGTTCAAACCATTCACGACGATTTTTGGAATAAATACTGGCCCGTAGTTATCACTCAATCTCCTTCTCAATCCACTTGGGGGAATCGTTTGAACAAGGCTCCTCATTTTACGGAGTATGTTCGTCAAAAACTAGAAAAAGAGTTAGGAGAAGACAAGGTTTATACGGGTGGATTGAAAGTATATACTACTCTTGATGCTCGCAAACAAGAGATTGCTCAAGAGGAACTATCCAAGGCGATTAAAAAACATGACGACCTTGTTTCTGGAATTACGGTCAATTATTCCGGAGGAGCCGATAGAGGACTTGTAGGTCTTTATTATTTGATGGGTTCTGTGTTTCCCATCGGAATGCCTTTTATTAGCAAGTTAGACGACAAAGCAAACTACAGAGTGGCTTTGGAACGTGAACTTATAGACGCAGTAGACATTCTTACCATTTTAACTCCTGGAGAAAATGAATCCGCCGCGATTTCGGAATTTCAAAAACAAACAGCGATTTTTGGAAAAAATCTACACGTAGAAGGAGCCGCGATTACGATCGAACCTTCTACCGGATACATACAAACGATGGTAGGTGGTTACGAATTCACTCCCAAGAATCAGTTCAATCGAGCTACAATGGCAAGACGTCAAACTGGCTCTGCGTTTAAACCATTTGTTTATGGAGCCGCGATTCAGGAAAGGGTGGTAGGAAGTGGAACTGGAATTATGGACGCACCTCTTACTACTTTAACGGAAGAAGGAGAAGGTTGGTCACCTCAGGATTTTGACGGAGACTTTTTAGGAATGGTTCCTCTATCTAGGGCTTTATCTTTGTCGCTTAACATCGTTTCGGTGCAGGTTTTTTTACGAACTGGTCCGGATGCGGTCATCGATTTTTCTTCCAGACTTTTAGGAGTTAATCCGAATCGTTTTCCGCCTAGTCCAGCTTTGGCGCTTGGGATTGCGGAACTGACTCCTTTGGAAATGGCGCTTGGATACGCTACCATCGCCAACAATGGTAGAAGGGTAATTCCGTTTTCTGTTCGTTATGTGATCGATCAAAGTGGGAACGTAGTTTATAACGAAGAAGTAAAGGTGCAAGAAGAGTTACAAAGACAAGCCAAAGACGGAAGTATCCAAGTAATTTCGGAAGGAACCGCCTACATTCTGAAAAAAATGTTAACCAATGTGGCTATGGCAGGGACCGCCGCAATGGGACTCAGAGATCCGGAGAAAGGAAATTATAGAGGAATCGCTGCGGGAAAAACGGGTTCTACTTCTTCTTTTACAAACGCTTGGTATTGTGGATTTGATCCGAATTATACGACCGTAATTTGGTTGGGATTTGATAAAAGTTCTATTTCCTTGGGAAGAGGACAGGCCGCTTCTGTACTTGCGGTTCCGATTTGGGGAAGGATGTACAATCGATTCTACGGAGGACAAAACTATCCTACTTTTGGAGAAGATGTAATTCCAGAGGAAGTACAAGGAGGAGGTACTTGCGCTTACAACGGACTTTCACCAAAGCCGGGAGTATGTCCCGTAACTCAGAATCTGACACTCAAACCGATCACGGTAGCAGGAGTGACCAAGGCTGTAATGGGTAATCGTCAGTGTGATGGAGAAAGGGATCATCATAAGTCTATGGATTTTAGAGAATTCTTACAGAAAGAATATCAGATTAGCGATGAAGAATTAGGAAAAACGGATCGAAAATTCAAACCCAGAACAGAATAATTTCGTTTTGGAGAATTTCGTTTACAGAATTTTTTCATTTAGAAGGATTGAAACCGAGATGGCGTTGTCTCTCGAAAGGAATCATTCATGTCTGTAGAAATTAAGGTCCCCGAAATGGGGGAATCGATTACGGAAGCTACGATTGCGAACTGGGTAAAGAAAGAAGGAGAGTCTGTAAAACAAGACGAGATCTTGTTAGAATTGGAAACCGATAAGGCGACCATGGAAGTTCCAGCTCCTTCTTCGGGTGTTCTTCAGAAAATTCATAAAAAAGCTGGAGAAACCGTAAAGGTAAAGGAGATCATCGGGCTGATTGACTCCACAGCAACAGCAACTGTTTCTTCTCCTTCTCCAACAAATTCAGCACAAACATCAGGAAACGGAACCATAAACGAAACTCTTCCACCTGCGGTCCGTAAGTTGATCGAAGACAACGGACTCAATCCGGCATCGATTATTGGTTCCGGTAAAAACGGACAAATCACAAAAGAAGACGTATTAAAAGCAATCGAATCCAAATCGTCTGTTTCAAACGCTGTAGGAACTCCAGCGGCGGTCAAAGCGACGCTGACTTTACCTGAAATTCCGAAAGCGGTTCCAAGTGTAAGAAGGACGGATCTACCAAAAGAAAATGTAGTTCCTATGACCCGACTTCGTAAGGTAATTGCAGAAAGACTTGTATCCGCACAACATAACGCCGCAATTCTGACTACGTTTAACGAAGTGGATATGAGCGCCGTAATGGAACTCAGAAACCGTTACAAGGATCGATTTAAAGAAGCGCATAACGTAGGTCTTGGATTTATGAGTTTCTTTACCAAGGCCGCGATTCATGCGCTAAAAACAATTCCGGCGATCAATGCAGAAATCCGTGGAAGTGATATCGTTTACAAAAATTACTATGACATAGGAGTCGCTGTCGGAGGACCGAAAGGACTGGTGGTTCCTATCGTAAGAGACGCGGACTTGCTCAGTTTTGCAGGAGTGGAACAAGAGATTGTAAGACTTGCAAATCGGGTTAAAGACGGAAAAATCGAACTTGCTGAAATGGAAGGTGGGACGTTTACGATTTCCAATGGGGGAATCTACGGTTCTATGATGTCCACTCCGATTCTCAATCCTCCACAAAGTGGAATTTTAGGACTTCATAATATAGTAAAACGTGCCGTGGTGGTAAACGATCAGATCGTGATCCGTCCGATGATGTATCTTGCGCTTTCTTACGATCATAGAATCGTAGATGGAAAGGAGGCGGTCACCTTCCTTGTAAAGGTTAAGGAAGCGATCGAAGATCCAAGTCGGCTTTTACTAGAACTTTAATGAAAGAGGAAGTATGTCAGCAGAATTTGACGTAGTCGTGATCGGCGCGGGACCGGGGGGCTACGTTTGTGCCATCCGCTGCGCGCAACTTGGTTTCAAAACCGCAATCATCGAAAAAAGAAAAACCCTCGGAGGCACTTGTCTGAACGTGGGTTGTATTCCTTCCAAAGCGCTTTTAGATTCTTCCGAAGAATATCATAAAACCTTACACAAACTGGAAGTTCACGGAATCAGTGTCGGAAAAGTGGATCTGGATCTGAACAAACTTATGAGTCGTAAGGATCAGATTGTAAAGGAAGTCACGGACGGAGTAGGCTTTCTTATGAACAAAAATAAAATCAAACGTTACGAAGGTTTTGGAAAAGTATTATCTGCTGGAAAAGTAGAAGTTGCTTTGAATGACGGAAAAAAAGAAACTCTTTCCGCCAAACATATCGTAGTCGCTACCGGGTCGGTTCCGATCGATATTCCGGGTTTAACCGTGGACGGAAAAAATATCATTACTTCTGATCACGCGATTGAACTTCGTAAACTTCCAAAAAAGATGATCATCATCGGAGCCGGAGTGATTGGACTCGAATTAGGATCCGTTTGGGGGAGACTCGGAACTTCTGTGACCGTGGTTGAATTTTTGCCCGGACTCATTTCTAACGTAGATCGTCAGATGGGTTCGTTATTAGAACGTTCTCTTACTTCTCAAGGAATGGAATTCCTATTTGAACATAAGGTAAAAGGTGCGACTACTACAAAGAACGGAGTGAAGGTTCAGATCGAAGATTCTAAAGGAGCGTCTAAGGATCTAGAGGCGGATATTGTTCTGGTGGCGGTTGGACGTAGACCTTTTCTGGAAGGAGTGGGACTGGAGGACGCAGGTGTAGCATTTACACAACGCAAACGAATCCAAGTGGATGCACATTTTAAAACTTCCGTTCCGGGAATTTATGCAATCGGAGATGCGATCGATGGACCTATGCTCGCACACAAAGCGGAAGAAGAAGGAGTTGCTCTTGCAGAACTTCTTGCGGGTCAATCCGGTCATGTCAATTACAATGCAGTTCCTTACGTCATATATACTTGGCCGGAAATGGCTTGGGTAGGAAAGGGCGAGGAAGAATTGAAGACTGCAGGAATCGAATATAAAGTAGGAAAGTCACTCTTTCGACCCAATGCTCGTTCCAAAGCGATGAATGAAGCGGAAGGACAAGTCAAAATATTAGCCGATAAAAAAACGGATAAACTTTTGGGGGCTTTTGTATTTGGCCCAAGGGCTTCGGATATGGTGGCGGAACTGGCGGTGGCTATGGAGTTTGGAGCTTCTGCAGAAGATATAGCAAGAAGTTTCCATGCACATCCGACCTTGTCGGAAGTGATTAAAGAAGCGGCAATGGCGGTGGATAAGTGGGCGATTCACGCGTGAATCGTATTAGGTAGGTTTCAAAAATGAAGATAGAAAAACTCATGGCGCTTTATGGGGAGAATGGTGCTCTCCTCGAAGAACTTTATAATCAATATAAACTCAATCCGGAAACTTTAGATAAAGAATGGAAGTCTTTCTTTCAAGAAGTGGATACAAATGGTCTTGCCAACGGAAGTGGATATACAAATGGCAATGGTAAATCTGCAGTGGCTACTTCTTTTACGGATGCGCAGGCGGCTTCCATCCGAGAAATGGGGATCATCAACCTTCTCAATGCTTACAGAAGACAAGGTCACCTTGCTGCAAAATTAGATCCACTTGGAATTCAAAAACCTAACCGCACGTTTATCGATTCTAAACTGCACAATATTTCACCCACAGATATAGATACTATTGTGGATAGTGAAACTCTCGGAAGAGTAAAACTTGCTGAGATCGTGGATCTTTATGAAAAGGTATATTGTAATACGATCGGAGCCGAACATTTCTATTTAGTAAATGATGAAGAAAGAGAATGGCTTCAAAAAAAGATGGAGTCTCCTGAATTTCTAGCGCCTTTGCCTAGAGGAATTAAACTCAGACTTTTCGAAAAATTATTTCAAGCAGATTATTTTGAAACCTTTCTCGCTAAAAAATACGTAGGAAAAAAAAGATTCTCGTTAGAAGGAGGAGAATCCTTCATTCCACTTTTAGATACGATTGTAGAAGAGGCCGGTCATCATCAGATGGACGGGCTCGTGATCGGAATGGCGCATAGAGGAAGACTGAATGTTCTCGTGAACATTATTGAAAAACCTGCGTCACTCATCTTTGCGGAGTTCGAAGAAAAAACGGACAAGGATAACTTAAGTTATGCGGACGTAAAGTATCATCTGGGATATTCCAATAGTAGAATGACTACCTCTGGTAAAGAAGTGAAACTTTCACTCGCATTCAATCCAAGTCATTTGGAATGTGTGGATCCAGTCGTAACCGGATCGGTTCGCGCCCGTCAGACTTTGATCGGAGACAAGGATCGTTCCAAATATATGCCGATTTTGATTCATGGAGACGCCGCGTTTGCGGGTCAGGGAGTTGTTGCAGAAACTCTCAACCTGATGAATCTAGAAGGTTATACTACAGGTGGAACGTTTCACATCGTGGTCAATAACCAGATTGGTTTTACCACCCTTCCGGATGAATCTAGATCTACGTTGTATGCAACTGATCTTGCGAAAGGTTTCCAAATTCCAATCATACACGTAAACGGAGACGATCCGGAAGCAGTTTACAGAGTTGTAAAACTAGGAATGGAATATCGTCAAAAATTTAAAAAAGATTTTATTATCGATTTAGTATGTTATAGAAGACTCGGTCACAATGAAACGGACGAACCAGCGTTTACTCAACCGAAGATGTACGCTATTATTAAAAATCATCCTCCTACTGTAAAACTTTATGAAAAAAGACTCGTAGAAGAAGGGGACATTCTACAGGAAGATATTGATTTTATCAAAAACGGATCCATGCACGGGCTGGAAGATTCTTTCCAAAGGGCCAAAGAACAGGACGTAAAAATTCGTGTGGATACAATGCAAGGGGTTTGGTCTAAATTTTCTAAGGATTCGTTGGATTCGGAACCGGCCACAAAACTACTCGCAGAACAGATGCACGGAATTGTTCAAGCTTTGACTAACGTGCCTCCTGGTTTTACTCCAAATTCTAAACTGGTAAAACTTCTGCAGAGTAGAAAGGAAATGGCGGAAGGAAAAATTCCGGTGGATTGGGGTTTTGCAGAAGCCCTTTCTTTTGGATCTATTTTAGAAAGTGGATTTAGGATTCGTCTTTCTGGTCAGGATTCTCAGAGAGGAACTTTCTCACATCGTCACGCGGTTCTTGTGGATACAAATACAAACGAAAAATACATTCCTCTCAATCATATTTCGTCTAAACAGGCTAAGGCGGAGATTATAAACTCTTCACTTTCTGAATTTTCAGTTTTAGGTTTTGAATACGGTTATTCTCTTTCGGATCCGAACGCTCTTGTGATGTGGGAAGCTCAGTTTGGAGATTTTGCGAACAGTGCTCAGGTAATCTTCGATCAGTTTATTTCCAGTTCGGAAGTAAAATGGCAAAGACTATCTGGTTTGATTATGTTACTTCCTCATGGATATGAAGGCCAAGGTCCGGAACATTCTTCTGCGAGATTGGAGAGATTTTTACAACTTTGTGCCCTAGACAATATGCAGGTTTGTAATCTAACAACCGCGGCTCAGTATTTCCATCTGCTCCGAAGACAGATGCTCAGAAACTATCGTAAACCTCTAGTGATCGTAACTCCAAAGAGTTTACTTCGTTTTCCTGCTTCACTTTCTCCTGTGGAAGATATTCTACAAGGTGCGTTTCGAGAAATATTGATCGATGATAGTGGATCTAAACCGGATAAAATCGAAAAGGTGGTATTTTCAGCAGGTAAAGTATATTATGATTTAATGAAATACAAGGACGAAAATAAGATCAAAAATGTAGCACTGATTCGAGTAGAACAAATTTATCCTTTTCCTGCAAAAGAGATCCAAAATTCTCTTAAAACTTTCAAAAACGCTAAACAATTCGTTTGGTGTCAAGAAGAGCCAAAAAATCAAGGAGCTTGGTTTTTTGTTCGAGAAAGGATCGAAAAACTTCTTCCAGGGGATGCTCGTCTTGTGTATGCGGGAAGACACGAATCTCCTAGTCCTGCCGCTGGTCATATGAAACTGCATCTACAGGAACAAGATCAGCTCGTTTTAGACGCGTTTCAAGCGTAAGATTTTTAAAAGGTAAACCGAGAAATTTTCTTTCGGGCGTGCCTCTGCGAAAGTGTTTTCCTTTTCAAGCGCAGAGTCGCGCTCTTCGCTTCAATCCGCAACGCACCATTTGATCCTTTAGAATATTCTAATTTTATGGTTTTCTTACGTTCGGGTTCGGTAAATGAACGGTGCACAGCAGTATTTTCGCTTTGATCGCTCACGCGACGAACTTCCCGTGGGAAGCGAGTCATTTTAACTCTTACGTCGCTTAAACTCAAGCAGAACGGTTTCCCGCAATCTCTTGTATGGAAAACCAATCTATCGAGATTGTCCTTTTTGCCGATCGAAGATAAAAACCTTCCTAAATCATCCGTTTGAGTCTCCAATAAAAGCTTGGCCTTGTTATTTTCGATTTCGTACAGATAATAAAAATGATTTCCGTTTCTCGAACCTAAGACTTCCAACAGAGGATTTGTAAAACCGGGAAGACGCAACTGGCGCGCGGAATGTATTTCCGTAAACGTAATACTCTCCCGAGAATTCAAATTCTCCGAATCAAAAAAAAGAACATTCGAAATGATCTTATTTTTTTTATACCGAACAACTTTCAAAGTTTCCCAATAATCCTGCTCCGGAATGTCGCCTTGTTTCGGCGGCGAAGAACGTATTAAAATTGTAATGAATAAATCTGGAATATCCTTACAAAGAATGATTTTCGCGTCTTCGTATTCTTCGTTATCCGCCAAAAGGAGTTGTTTTAAACTCTTCGCCGCGATCGAAGTCCAGGAAATAGAGAAAAGAATCAGAGAAAAAAATAGGAACATATCGAAACAAACCGAGAAAGACCGTTTGAGAAACGTTTTGAAAACGGTCACTGGAAATTCTTCAATATTTGAAAGAGGCCGATAGAAGAATCGGATTCGTAAAACCGCTTTTGCATTTGTTATACTGAATTCCCTTTAGTATAAGCTACAATTACAACCAACCACTGATGAGAAACTATCCTTAAAACAGAGAAATAGAACCTAAAATTCAGACTTTCCCCGTTTGAAGATCCAATTTTCACTTCGTAATATGGGAACTCTCGTGCCTTTCCCTAAAAAAGCTATATAAAAATTACGATTTCTGTGAAGAGGATTCTTATATCGAACTCAAGTTAAAAATAGTCTTAGAGTTAAATAATAGAAAGCGAGATTGACGAAACTCGAAAATTTCTTATTCTAGCTTACAATGCCGACCGTTACACTGATATTTGTATCTATTTTTTTCGGCTCTTCGCTCGTAGCAAGTCCGACAACCAATACGGACCATACAAACTTAGAGAGAAGATTTTATTCTCATTCTATTCGTATAAAAATAGAATCTGCGAAGGTATCCACTTCTCGTGAAAAAATACAAAATTTAGTTCATCACTATAAGGGTTTTATCTTAAAAAGTACGAATTCGAATTTAAAATTTAAGATACCATTTGCCAGCCAAGATCATTTTTTAATCGAACTTAGAAATAACGAGCTGGTAGAAAAAACAGATGAAACGATCAACGATATTACCGATCCGCTTGAAGAATGTACAAAAAGGCTTGAGATCGATCACGAATTTCTTTTGAAATACAAAAAATTATTTGAAGAAGATAAACTTCCCAAAAGGGAAAGAAGGCATCTACTGATAAAACAACATAAGGTTTCTTTGGACATACAGAGATTGGAAAAAAAGAAGAAGGATTTAATTTTAAAAACTAAGTTTTCCGATTTTACGGTTTCCTTTCTTCCGATAAAACAAAAAGAATATTAGTAAAACTGAATTCTATAAACGAGGTTCGATTTTTAAATTCGACTGATTTGTGTTAAATTACTGATTATTCTCTTGTAAATGTTTTTGAGACAGTTCGTGAAACGCTTTTAGGCCTTTTAGATCTTCCATGTAAGAATCATTACCGTTTCGACTATCAAATTGAGATGCAAGTCTCGACGCTTCTTTACCGAACCAGGAATCCAGATCGATAACGGCGTAATTTCCGTTTTCTTTGTAGTCTGGAAATGTTTTCGGCATCCTGATTTTTATCGATTTTAGATTTGATAGTAGAATACGTTCCGTTAAAAATTTAGCGGCTTTATAAAACTGAAAACGATAATTTAGATCGGGCGCTCTGAAAGCGAATGCGAAATGTTTCTCTAATAGTTGAATCGCTTTGGCAATCTCTCCGGTGATTCCTAAAAATAAGAGATGTTCCGAGATTGTTCCGAGTAAGGCCGTAGAATTCGAAACTAGTCTATATCCTATCTTATGAAGTCGAGCAGCTTCTTCCGGTTGGTTGAGGCGAAGCAGGGGCAAAAGTAGAGTACCATACGTTAGATGCGGTACTTCTGCACAGCGCAATTTACCCGAAAGGATCGATTTGGCTTTTTCGAGTGCCACTTCGTCTTGACCCAAATGGACTGCGTAGAATACTTCCGAATTTTGTACACAAGCAGCACAATCCGCAAGGCGTCCCTTAGCAGTCGTTTGTTTGAGCAACTCGTGATATTTTTGGCTTTCTTCTATATTTCTCATGCTCATTGAAATACTACGTTTCAGCATTAAAACCGGATGTTTGTTTTCCCCGTTTTTTTCATAACGTTTTTCTAAATCTTCAAGCATCTCTAAGATCTGTTCCTTTTTGATTTGGGGAAACGCAGGAAGATTTTCTATGATCCATTTGTATTTCCATAACAAATCCTCTTCGCTGAATTTTTCTGGATTTTGATCTACTTGAGAAAGACACCAAGAAAAGGATATTAAAGCTTTATCAATCGCTCCGGAAAAAATCCCCGCTTCTATTAAAGCAAGTCGAACTTCGAAACCTAATTCTTTATTTTTTCTCAAATCCGCCAAACGGATGATTTCTTCTAAAAGCGAACACTTTGAGAAATCGTTTTTTAGCAATTCCACGTCCCACAGAACGGGAAATAGATCTTCGGTGTTGGGATCTATCTCTATCATTGATTCTCACTTATTGGATCGTTTATACATCCTTCAATTAAGTCCGAAAGTCCATCCGTAAGAAGAGACAACTCCTTAACATGAAGCGGGTGGTGTCCCATTAAAAGCGCTTGTATGTAGAGCATCTGAACGGCTCTACTTATTAATCGAACGTCTTTCAGTTTTACGAGTTTTTGAATCAAAGGATTGAGTAGATTTAAAAAAAGGTGCGCATTGATTCCTTTTGAATAAGAATCAGAGAGATTGTTTAAAATGTCGGACCACATCTTGTTCGCAATTTCTTTAGAATGTTCCACGGAACGTAAAAAGTCTCCTTCTTGACTCAGGTGATATAACATAGGCATTTCTATCGGAAGAAATTTTTTTATGTCGGTCGCACACTGAAAAGGACGTAGAACTTGATCTGCAGTTTGTAAAAGATCGAATACAGATTCCCGTTCTGCAAGAGTGATGTCTTCGAATGTTTGAGCGAATCCAGCTGCGTCCACCTGTTCTACTGGATATAGTTCGCTAAAACGTTCCAGTAATTCGCTGTCATAGACATAACCTCCGTTGATAATTGCTTCTCCTTGCGCTGCCGCAACTCCTGAAATCTGTCGATATTGGTCGTGACTAGATACATAACGGAGAACTGAATTTTTTTCCCGAAATTCTTTTAAGGTCATTCTCCCGAACGTAGTTTCAAATGGAAGAAAGTCGATGATCAAACGGAAAAAATCGGAGTCCTGAACCGCGAGTGCTTTCATGGATAAATGATGAAGGCCGATCAGATGGCGAAGACGTTCCGGTTCTTCTTCGGAAAGTGTAATCAGATAATCTCGAAGGCATTGTCCCAGTGTTTCTCTCGCTTTTTCGAGAGATTGATCTTCGTAAAAATCTTCTCGTGATGCGGTGGGTCTGAGTTCGTCTGCGTTGACTACACATTTGACAAAGAACGCCCAATCCGGTAGAAGGGATGCGGCTGACTCGGATAAAAGCATATTCTTAAGATAAATACGATGTATGTTTTTTTGTGCAAGACTAGGAGAATATGGTAAAACGAAAGCGATTCCCTGTGCCTTACCTATGTCGGAGGTTAACGGGATTGCGTCTAAAAATGAAGTTTCAAATAACTTTTTTCCGAAATCAAGAAATGTATTTCGTTCTTGTGCTTTGCTTTTATACGTGCGGTTCCAGGGTGCAGGTTCCGGATTTAGAAGTTCGGTGGATTCTCCTTCTAAAAATCGAAGTGGAACGGGTAATAGACCGCCAAATTTATTTACAAGATTACAAAGAGTTTCTCGCTCAAAGTATTCTTCAAAGCCAGGTTTACAAAGAAGATAGACCTGAGTCCCAAAGGGCAAGTCACTTCCAAGTGTTTTGATCGAGTAAGTTCCATCTTGTTTTCCACGCCATTCGAAAGCGGGTTGTGTTTTAACTTTTACCGAACGAGTGACGACTACAACTTCGTCACTGACGATAAAACATGAGAGTAGACCGACTCCGAATTGGCCGATAAAATCCTTTTGGAGTCCACGTTTTGAACTTTGTCCTATGGTCGCCAGAAACTCGTGGATTTCCGATTCCACTAATCCGATTCCGTTGTCCGTAAAGATAAGAGTTGGAGATCCTCCGTCCTTTCCGGGAACGACTTCAAGATGGATTTCTCCTTTGTTTTCCGGTTCGAGGTAGGCGCGGGCTTGGATTGCATCTACTCCGTTTTGTAAAAGTTCACGAACGAATACTTGAGGTCCGCTGTAAAGATGTTCTGAAAGTATATTGATGATTCCACGTAAGTTGACTTGGAACTTATGACTCACAAGATGGCTCTTTTCTAATTAGATTTCAAAGAGATAGTAAGAATATAGGTATAAGTTTGGGTCAAGTAAGATTCCACGTATACAGAATTAAACTTTCGCTAACATTAAACATTCGTAGAACGATAAATTTAAATTCGCTGTCGGATTTCACGATTTTTTGGGATATAAATTAAAATGAGATTAATATCTTTTAAAAATTTGAATTGAAACAAATGTTGGTTTTAGAATATTCAAAAAAATGAATTTATCTACTCAGATTCAGGGACAAAATCTGTTGAAAGACTATAGTAACTGAATGTTTTAATCAGAACTATAAAATACTCAATCGTTTTGTATTGTTTTTCTTTGTCATTGTTATTAAAATAAGAAAGTAATTGACTCTTTTCAAAAATAGAGTTGTTGAAAAATTAATTCTTGATCTGTTTGTATTGGATTGAATGGACAATTGAAGCAATTTTACGAATCTTCACTATGGAATTTTTCAACAACTCTAATGTTATTCATCCAATAACGGATGTTAATCGTTATTTTTGCGTTCCCATTTTATATCCGATCGATTTTGAATTTCATTCATACTACGCGAACCAAAGCCTATTCGATGTTAGGAAGATTTTTTATTCGATTTATAAGTTACTTCTGCGGATTTAAAAATTTTAGATCATTAGCGCTCAATGGAGTTATTCTAAAAATTCTTTGAATCAATCTAAGAGAAGAATGGAGGAGTTGGTGATTCCGAAGTGAACGTTTTGGTCGTAGTTCCGACAATTTTTTTGTAAAATCGAACAGCCCCCACCCAAGAGTCTGTTGAAAAAGAAGAGCAAAATGTATGAACCTGCTAGATTAGCACAATGGCAAAGTTCAAGAATACAGACCCGAATCAATTGAGGATGCATGTTTTAGACTTTCAGGAATTGTTCGGAGAAGGACATCCAATCCACGGATTTAAAAAAGTCATGGAACGTTTAGATTTTGAGGATTTCGATAAAAATTATCAGAATGACGCAACAGGTCGACCTGCGATCTCTCCAAAGAAAGTAATTTCGGCTCTTTTCTATTCCATCTTAATCGGCAATCTTTCGATGAGAGAACTCTGCAGGTTATCAAAACTCAGGGCCGAGTTGATCTATCTCTTGGATGGAGAAGAATTAGATCATACGTTTATTTCCAAGTTTCGAAAGGTACATTCGAGGATCTATTTTCCCAGACGGTATTTCTTGGATA